>DASUUK010000068.1 GCA_036374135.1 Euzebyales bacterium | reverse complement strand
CCTCCGAGACGTTCCAGGTCGCCGCCGAGACCCGCGCGTACCTTGCCGGGCACGGCGTCGACCTCTCGGGAGAGCAGCAGACCAAGACCCGCACGGCGCTCGAGTACTTCTCCGGCGCGCTGTAGTGGCCGCGAGGCGACGCCTCTCGACGCTGACGCACGCACACACAGGGATGGACACACCGCCCAACCTCGCTTCGATGGCATCGCGCCCACTCATCCGATGCGGGTGATGATCGAAACGCGCGCAGGTGCGATCCTCGCGAGTGACACCAGCGGCCCGGCGTCGATGCCGCCGCAGGACGCGAAGGCGCACGAGCAGTGACCGACATGAGCGCCCCGCCCGAGCCGCAGCCGCACGCGTGCGGCACCCCCGCGTCGACGATCGACACCGGGACTGCGACGGACCACGGCACGCCGGCCGCCCGACGCCCGATCGCAGCACCCGCGGGGATGGTCCGGCTCGAGGGTGGCATGTTCCTGATGGGCACCGGCGATCCAGGTGGCCACCCCGCCGACGGCGAGGGCCCCGTGCACCGCGTCCGCGTCGACCCGTTCTGGATCGACCCGCACACCGTGACGAACAGGGCCTTCCGCGCGTTCGTCGACGCCACCCGCCACCGCACCAGCGCCGAGGTCGTCGGATGGTCGTTCGTGTTCGCCGGTCTGCTGCCCGACGACCATCCCCCCACGCGTGGCGTGGCGCAGGCACCGTGGTGGCGCCAGGTGTTCGGTGCCTCGTGGCGTACGCCCGAGGGCCCGGAGTCGAACCTCGACGGACGCTCCGACCACCCGGTCGTGCACGTCAGCTGGCGCGACGCGCACGCCTACTGTGCCTGGGCGGGGCTGCGCCTGCCGACCGAGGCCGAGTGGGAGTACGCGGCGCGAGGGGGTCTCGTCCAGCGCAGCTTTCCATGGGGCGACCGCCTCGAGCCCGGTGGAACCCACCGCATGAACGTGTGGCAGGGCCCCCCTTCCCGGCGACCAACACGATGGCCGACGGCTACTACGGAACGGCGCCGGTCGATGCGTTCCCGCCGAACGGCTACGGCCTGCACAACATCACCGGCAACGTGTGGGAGTGGTGCGGGGACTGGTTCGTTGCCGGCTACTACCGCCACAGCCCTACACGCAACCCCGCCGGTCCGGCTCGGGGCACGCTGCGCGCGATGCGGGGTGGCTCCTACCTCTGCCACGCCTCCTACTGCCGCCGGTACCGGGTTGCGGCCCGGAGCGGCAACAGCCCGGGAAGCTCGACCGGCAACCTCGGCTTCCGTGCGTCGGGCCGATGGAGACGTAACCGCTGACCGTCAGCTCGCTCGCGCCTCTGCAGGCCGCCGCCGGCGCGCATGGGGCCCGGCAATCAGTCCCGTCCCCGGCCGGTGGGTTGCTGGACAGGTGCCGCGCGTTTCTCCAGCCAGCGCGCGAGCGGGGTCGGCATCGTCGCCGTGCGGGCGCCCCAGTCGTAGACGACCGTCGAGCCGGCGAGCACGTCGTGGAGCGCGCGTCGCTCGCGGTCGACCACGATGCCGACCAGGCCGAGCCCGAACAGCGCGAAGCTCAACGGCATGGTCAGCACCCGGATGAACGCACGACCGCCTGACACCGGCGCGCCCGCGCGGGTCACGATCCGAAGGCCGATGATCGCCATGCCGGGCGTGCGTCCGACGACAGCCGTGCTCGTCCACCAGTAGGTGAACAGCCAGAGCAGGGCGACCCCCGACAACAACACACCGCCGCCGCCACCGACGCCGAGGGTACCGAGCACGGAGCCCAGCGCCCCGCTGACGATCGTGAACGAGCCCACAGCGAGCGCCCAGTCGATCGCGAACGCCGCAGAGCGCGTGACGGCGCCCGCGTAGTCACCGTGCACGTCCTCGGCCGGCGTGCCGGGCAGCGGCAACCGCCTGTCGTCACCGACCAGCTCGGTCGGGCCGGCCTGCAGGCTGCGCTCGTCGCGGGACAGCAGCCGGGCGATGGCGCGCGCGAGCACCACGTCGACGCCCAGCAGCTGGCGGCGCACGACGTCCAGCGTCCGCTCCAGGACGCTGGTGGTGCTCTCGGCGACGATGTCGGGGATACCCGCGCGCTGTACCACCCGCTCGACGTCGACGCGCTCCAGCACCGCGTCGAGGTCCACCCGTCCCACGACCCCGTCGACATCGACCCGTCGCAGCAGCGCATCGACATCGACCCGCCGCAGCAGCCCATCGACATCGACCCGCCGCAGCAGCCCATCGACATCGACCCGCCGCAGCAGCGCGTCGATGTCGAGCCGTTCGACGATCTCGTCCGGGTCGACGACGTCCAGGACGCGGTCGCGCAACGACCCGGTGAGCCACCAGAACGGTCCGGCGTGTCCACGCTCGTGTACCGGGCCCGCACCATCGACCGCCACGAGCATCGACAGCAGTCCGACGGCGATCGCCCTACGGCTCGGATCGCTCACGTGTCCACCTCGCGGACGCACACTGGGCACGTCGACCGTACCCGGGTCGTCGCGCAGCACATCATCCCGATGGGATGCTTCCGCGCCGCATGGCGCCGGCGCCGGCCGCTGTCGACGCCGGCCGTCGCGGACCGGCCACGATCAGCGCCGCATCGGCCGACGGATCGACCCCGACGCCAAAGGTGTCGCGCACACGCCCCACGTCCGCTTTCCCCAAGGACGACCCGGTCCAATTCCGCTACCTGCTCGACGACCACCGGTGGGAGAACGACGACGCCGCGGACGCGTCCTGGCCGAGCATGGGCCCGGACAACTGCGTGGTGCTCACCGGCTGACCACCGCTGCAGACGGTCATGCGTCCCCGCGCGACCCGAGCTGCCGCTGGCGGTTGATCTGGACCGCTGCGACCACCACCCGGGCCAACCCTCCGAGCACGATGAGCCCGCCGATCATCTGGATGCTGACCGCGATGCGGGCGCTCTGGCTGATCGGCGTGATGTCACCGAACCCGACGGTCGAGAAGACCGTCACGGTGAAGTACAGCGCGTCGGTGTGGGACAGGCCCTCGCTGAAGGCGCCGGGGTCGTCGGCCACGAGCGCCAGGTACGTCGACGCGAACACCAGCACGAACAGCGGGATCGCGATCCCGAAGCCGGTGATCGCCCGCAGCACGGGGTACTGGGCACGCAGGACAGCCCGCACCAGCAGTGCTGCCACAGCGGCGAAGCCGATGACGCCGACCGTGAGCCAGATGAGGATCCCCGCGCGGGCGGACGGCTGCAACGGCAACGCGTAGTAGATCGCGATCAGCACGACCGCGGACAGTGCGACCTGCGCGCACGCCCGCAGCAGCAGCCGACGAGGCGCAGGCGCGAGTGGATCCGGCTGGGCCATCGCCACGACCATAGATCAGCCGGACCTGACGGTCATGCTCGCGGAGCCCAGAGGCCAGGCACGACACCCGCTCCATCAGTCGGAACCCTCTGACCCCGCCGCGGGCTACAGGGCGCTCAGGTCCCTGCCGTGCGCCGTCAGTGCCCAGATCACCGCGACCGAGATGGCGACGAACAGCAACGCCCAGATCGGGTACCAGGGGATCCACGCGAACGCGACGAGCATTGCGATCGACGCAGCATGGATTCCGACGATCCGCGCCCACGTCGTTCCCCTGAACAGCCCGATGCCCGCAGCGAGCACCACCAGGCCGACCAGCGCGTGGATCCAGGCCCACGTGGTGACGTCGAACTGGAAGATGTGCTCCTCACCGACGACATAGAACGTGTCGTTGAACAGCGCGACCCGCCCCTGTTCGCCGCGTTCGTGTCGGGTTCATCCCCAACCGACTCGGAGATCAGGCGGATTGGGCGTCGAGGCGTCCTGAGTCGACCGCCCTGCCGAACGCCTCGTGGTCCCGCTCGTTCTGGTCGGCATAGCGGACAGCGAACTCGGTGACCGCCGCGTCGAACCGTGCGCCCTTGCCGAGGTAGCTCGCGATCGCGATGCGGTCGCCGGACCGGGCGTGCGCGCGGGCGAGCGTCCAGCCGCACGCACGACCGTAGGCCTCCAGGGTCGTCGAGTTCATCGCGGCGACGTCGGCGGAGGCCTTCCAATCCCAGAGCTGCCTGACGTAGAAGTCGAACGACTGTCCGCGGACGTTGACACGTGTCCATCCCAGCAACACGTCGGAGGCCGCCTGCATCAGCCGCTGGCCCTCGACCACCCGCCGCCCCTCGTTGAAAAACACGCTGCGGCCGGCGTACGGAGCGAGGACCGATCGCTGCGCCTGCTTGAACTGCAGGACCAAAGGATCGCGCTCGTCACGGCCGAGCAGGAGCATGATCCACGCCCGGGTCCCCACGCTGCCGACCCCGACGACCTTGCGAGCGCTGTGGACCACGCGGTACCCATCCAGCAGCCGCCGGCGGTCGCGATCGAGCGACTCGTGGTAGCCGCTGAGTGCAGAACCCAGGACCTCTTCTTCGAGCTGTGCGTCGCCCTGCGAGATCTCTTCGATCGGGACGATGAGCGGTGGATCGCTCGCGATGCGCGGCTCACCATCGACCACATGGGTCAGCTTGGCGAGTGCGCGCATGCTGTCCTTCGTCCGCGCCTTCGCAACGGAGCGCTCGTAGCGCTTGCGGGCCCGGGCGTCGACATTCCACAGCACGCTCTGGCCGAGCTCGGCGTCGTCGAGCCGCGCGTACCACACCTCCAGGTGCGATCGTCCGGCGAGCGAACGCATCGCGGTCCGGTACGCACGGACCGCGCTCTCAGCCGCCCCGCGGCAGTCCCCCGCCGACAGGCCGTTGTCGCGTCCCGCGATCACCACGCTGGCCGCGAGCCGCTTGACGTCCCACTCCCAGGGGCCCGGGAGAGTCTCGTCGAAGTCGTTGATGTCGAAGACCAGGTCGCGGTCGGGTGACGCGAACCCACCGAAGTTCGACAGGTGCGCGTCGCCGCACAGCTGCGCGTGCATGCCTGATGCAGGTGTGGTCGCAAGGTCCGATGCCATGACGGTCGCGGCACCCCGGAAGAAAGTGAACGGTGAGACGAGCATGCGCCCGTACCTGATCGGCACGAGCTCGGGCACGCGGTCCTCAGCCTGCGCGGCGAGCAGCGCGACAGGATCCGGGCGGTCGGCCGCGCGCTTCCAGGTCGCGTGGGCCGATCGCGGCGCGGTCCCTCTGGCATCCCTGCCCATCGCGGCGCGCTCGTCGGGCACCAACCACGGTGACCCGCCCACACCTCTCCATGGGCCCGGGCCCGTGGTCGGCCCCGAGCCGGGCGTGACCCGACCGTCAGCGGCCGCCAGCATGTCTGACATCTCGGTCTCCCCTTCGGTCCCGAGCTGCACGTCCAGCGGTCTGACGCCGCCGTCGACGCAAGCTCGCGCTGCGGGGCCCTGCGACCAACCCCAAATCGTCCTCGGCCAGACCCCACGCCGTCGGCCACGCGAGCGGGGGGAGGAACCGCGCTCGGAACGGACCTGTACCGGTCCGGTGCAGAATCCAGGTGGCGCCCTTCGGCCACACCAGCGGTTCGGCCACCACCAGGCCACCCGCGAGCAGGATGGGGAACAGGTCGGCGAGGACCTCGCCGTGGGTGCACAGGACCGCCCGGTCCGCGGCGTCGCCGATGAAGGCAGCAATTTTGGCCGCGTCGGCACCGACCCCGAGCATGCCGGAGTGCTCGATCGCCAGGCGCCGTCGCTGCGCGACGGGACGCACCGTCTGCTCACAGCGCAGTGCGGGACTCGACAGGACCCGGTCGATGGGGAGATCGTCCAGGCGGATGACGAGACCGGCAGCCTCGCGCTCGCCCTGCGGGGACAGTGGCCGGTGCAGGTCGACGTCGTGCCAGGTCGCCTTGTCGCTGGCATGGGCGTGGCGGACCAGGTAGACCATGGCACTGGGCCGACTCATGAGGCGTCAACTCCCGAGGATCCGCGCCTTCTGCGACGCGAACTCGTCCTCGGTCAGCACACCGTCGTCTCTGAGCTTGCCGAGCTGTTGCAGTTGCGTGATGACGTCGGTCTCCGTCGGCGCGGCCGCCGGCGGAGGTTGCGCCGCATCCACCTGCTGCTCGTACGCCTGCTGTCGCTGGGCGTAGATCCCGGCGTCACGCTCTGCGAACCGCTCGGCCTGACGGCGCTGCACGCGCCCGCTCACCGCCGAGGCGGTACCAGCGATGACCGCCGTCCGGGCGACTCCCCGCAGTAGTCCAGGCATGGTCTCCTCCTTCAGTCGGTGGCTTCGAGGGCGTCGAGCGCGTCCATCACGTCCGGCGCGGGGATCCGCGCGCTCGCGATGAGCTGACCGCCGGCGTCGCGCGCCGCTGCGATGAACGGGATGGCCCACGCATTCTCATAGACGAGCAGTGCCGCGACGGTCCCAGGCTTCATCGCGTCGGCGGCCTGCCTGGCATCGTCGTCGCCGAGCAACCCCGATCGCGCCCCGGCGAAGGCGCTGAAGCCTCCCACCTGGTCGGCGGTCAGGTCACTGAGCTCCACACCCGAGACCGTGCCATCCTCGTCCTTGCGGATGACGAGCAGGTCATAGACCCGGATGACGCCCATGTCGACCAGATCCATCACCGCCTCGGCAGCAGCGCCGGTCATGCGATCGGCGGGGAACTCGAGCAGCACGAAGTCGACGGGACCGTGGATGGCTGGTGTGGACATGGTGGCCTCCTTGCTCACTCCTGCTCGAACGCGCGGCGCAGCCTGTCCTCGTCGTCCTTGGACAGGTTCGTCGCGATCAGGTCCATCTCGGTGCCCCGCAATGCATCCATGATGCGGTCTGTGACGGCATTGCTCGTCAGCAGGAACAGGGCGGACGTGCTGGGCGTGACCTGGTCGCGCACCTGCTTGATGAAGTCGTCGTCGATGCCGACGTCGACCAGGCTGCCCGACAGCCCGCCCAGACCCGCGCCGACGGCAGCGCCCAGCAAGGGCACGAAGAACAGCAGTCCGAACAGCATCCCCCAGAAGGCACCGGACAGTGCGCCGGCGCCGGCCATGCTGTGCAACTGCTCGGTCTTCGGCTTGGACTTGTCGGCGGGCCACTGCACGATCGCGGCGTCATGGATCACGATCAACTGCTGCCGTTGGAGGTCCTGGAGCTTGTCCAGCACCTGGCGAGCGCCGTCGACGGTTGGAAGCTTCACAGCGGTCAGGGTTGCCACGGACGTTCCTCTCGCATGAGATCAGGCGTCTGAGAGATGCAGTCGCACCGTCGCCTACATCACCTCGATCGGGTCAAGCCAGCGGCCAGCGCCACCGAGGAACGTCGCCGCGGGGACCATCACCGCTCGGCGGCTATCGCTGACCATGAGCACCCTGCCGGCGCCGTCGGGTCACCAGTCCGCCCACCGCAGCGACCGCCGCGACCGCCGCGGCGATCTTCATAGCCTTCATGACGCTCCCTTTCGGTTCTCGAACACGGCCCATGGCCGCCCTGAGCTGTCGGCCGGTCTGCGAACGACCGTCCGGATCCAGCGCGTCCCGCGCCGTCCCGCGAGTCGGTGAGGTGCCTTCACGGAACGGGTTGAGGTACGCAGCATGACCGGCCGCGGCCAGCCAAGCGTCATCCCGAACGGGTGATTCCAGCGGGCGAAGTTCTACTACCAGCACCTGGTGTGGGCCTCTGTCGGCGCAGCCGCCGCGGTGCGATTCGGCCGCGCACGTCGGGTGTCCGGGCGGCCTGTTCTGGCCGGCGTCACCCGACTGCGCATTGCCACGTACTGGGTGCAGCCACGTCAGGGCGGAAGTCTGATGGTGTGGGCATCGGCATGCCGGTTGCGCGGCATTCCCGTCGCGCAGGGCGACCATTGTGATGTCATAGGGGTACCAGTGGTGATCGATCGCGAACACGGCGCCCAGTTCGATGAGGTCCCCGAGTTCGGCGAGGAGATCCCAGCGCGACCCGGTGAACCGGGAGCACGCCTGCTCGAACGGTGTTGGGGCGTCCGCGGCGTCCCGACGCGGCGTCCACGGCCCTGCCCCCACACCGGCCGGCACCGCCCGGGCCGGGGTTTGGGCATGATGGGTGCCATGGATCGGCGGCGGCTCGATGTCCCGGCGCACGGCGGCCCGGTCGTGCTCTCTACGGCCGGGCGCCACCGTAGGTTCGGGCTCGCCACCCATCGCCGGTGGTCCGGCGCGGCGCTCGGGGCGGTCGGGCTCGCCGTGCTGACGGCCGTGTTCCAGTCGTTGGGCGCCGAGGTCGAGCTGTCGACCGCGCTGCTGTCCTACCTGGCGCTGACCGTCGTGGTGGCCGCCGTCGGCGGGATCTGGCCAAGTGTGGTCGTGGCCGTCGCTGGCTTCGCCGCCAGCAACTGGTTCGTCACGCCTCCGTTCCGTACGTGGGTGGTCCACAGTGTGCAGGACGTCCTCTCGCTGTCCGTGTTTCTGACGACGGCGGTGGTGATCAGCGCGCTGGTTGACCTCGCCGCCCGCCGCGCGACGGAAGCAGAGCGTGCGGGCGCCGAGGCGACGGCGCTGGCGCGGCTGGCCGCGACGGTCGCGGCGAGCGACGATCCGCTCGACCGCCTCGTCGATGATCTGCGGCGGGTGTTCCAGCTCGAGGCTGCCGCAGTGCTGCGCCGCGAGGACGGGCGGTGGATCGTCCTCGCCTGCGCGGGCTCGCCGTGCCCGCGAACCCCAGCGGAGGGCTCCGACACCCTCGAGCTGCAGCCCGGCAGCGTGCTCGTGCTGCGCGGGCCGCACGCGCCGCTCGACGACCGGCGCGTCCTCGCGGCGTTCGCCGCGCAACTCGCCCTGGCACTCGAGCGACAGCGACTCGAAGCGGAGGCGGTCCGGGCCGAAGGGCTTGCAGAGGCCAACCGGTTCCGCACCTCGCTGCTGTCGGCCGTGTCGCACGACCTGCGAACGCCGCTGGCGACGATCAAGGCGTGGCTGACCGGCGTGCTCGACGACGACGCCGCATTCGACCTCAACGAAATCCACAAGATCATCGGCGCGGCGGTCGGGGAGGTCGACCGCCTCAACGCGCTGGTCGGCAACCTGCTCGACCTCAGCCGGCTGCAGTCAGGTGCGCTGTACGTCCACGCCCAACCGGTCGAGCTCGACGCGGTCGCTGCCGAGGCGGTCGCGGGGCTCGGGTACACCAGCCACCACGTCGATCTGCACCTCGCCGACACGCTGCCGCGGGTCCTGGCCGACGCCGCGCTGCTCGAGCGGGTGCTGGCGAACCTCGTCGACAATGCCGTGCGCCACGCGCCCGACGCACAGCCGTGCGAGGTCCGCGCCGAGACCGTCGGCGACCGCATGGATGTGCGGGTCATCGACCACGGTGCCGGCATCCCCGCCGACCAGCGGGCAAGCGCGTTCGAGCCATTCCAGCGCCTGGACGACCACACGGGCGGACTGGGCCTGGGCCTGGCGGTCGCGCGAGGCCTCGCCGAAGCACTCAGCGCCGAGCTGTCGATCGAGGACACGCCCGGTGGAGGCGCGACGATGGTCCTGCGGCTCAAGGTCGCGTCGTGAGCGGCTCGTGAGCGCAACCCCACCCGCCGCCGCGACCAGCGTGCTGGTCGTCGACGACGAGCCGCAGCTCCGCCACGCGCTGTCGGTCAACCTGCGCGCCCGCGGCTATGTCGTCCACCAGGCCGGCACGGGCAACGAGGCACTGCATGCCACCGCAGACACCCGCCCCGATGCGGTGATCCTCGACCTCGGGCTGCCCGACATCGACGGCGTCGAAGTCGTCGCCGGCATCCGCGGCTGGAGCAGCATCCCGATCATCATCCTGACGGTCCGCGAGACCGAGCACGACAAGGTCGCGGCGCTCGACGCCGGCGCGGACGATTACGTCACCAAGCCGTTCGGCATGGCCGAGCTGCTCGCCCGGCTGCGCGCCGCGATCCGACGCGCGCATCCCAGCGATGAACAGCCAACCGTGCACACCGACGACTTCGCGATCGATCTGGCCGCCAAGCGCGTCACCACTCCCGGCGGCGACGAGGTCCGTCTGACACCGACCGAGTGGGGCATCGTCGAGGCACTCGTCCGCGGCGACGGGCGGCTCATCACCCAGCAGCAGCTACTCCAGACCGTGTGGGGACCGCGCTATCACCAGGAGACCAACTACCTACGGGTCCACATGGCCCACATCCGTCGCAAGCTCGAACCGGACCCCTCTCACCCCCGCTACTTCCACACCGAACCCGGCATGGGCTACCGGTTCACCGCCCAGCCAGCGGATGGCAACCCGCCGGACTGACAGCGAGGACCGCCCGCAGCGTGGGAGTGGGCGGCCAGCACGGTCCGTTCACGGGCGGACGTGTCAGCGACCCCGCAGCACACCGACCGCCCGCCGCCACCACCACGACAGCGACCGTCGCTCGTTGGGACGCAGCATGACGATGCTGCGGTCGACCCGGTTTGCCAGGTCATCGGCGAACGCCCCCGCCAGCGTCCGCCAGGAGACCCAGTCCCGGGATGCGCCGATCACCACCAGCGAGCTCGAACGCGCCTGGCTGACGAACGCGCCGGTCGCATCCGTGGCGGCGACGCGTTCGAGTTCGATCCGGCTCGAGCGTTGCGGGTGGGTGATCATCGCCCACAGCCCGAACGCGACGACACAGCCCGATCACCGTCAGCGTGGCCCGCCGCCCGCCTCGGGGATCGCTGAGCCGAGCCCGGCGTGCACCATCGCGGTGAAGATGGTCAGCACGCCGTTCAGGGCGAACGCCAGCATCAACGACGGCCCAGTGGTTCCCGCCGCGATGCCGGTCAGCACGAAGATGCCGGCGCCGATCATCGCGCCGACCCCCGATCATGGTGATGTCGAACTCCGACGGGCTGCGCGACGGCTCCGTGGTGTGCGCCTCGACGACGGGACGGTCCTTGGCCACCGTCAGTCCTGCCGTTCGCGCCGTTCGACGACCATGTCGACGCGGCGAAGCTCGTGCCACGTCCACCCCAGGACACCGGCCAGCGTCACCGCGGTCGCCACGAACCCGAACACGACCTCACCGCTCACGAACACCACCCGCTCCCCGGTCGTCGCCTACACGTCGCCGCCTCGTCCATGTGACGTCGGCAGCGACCACGGCCGCCTCCCAGGACAGGTACGAGGACTCGCAGGCAGCCTGCGGCGCTCATGGGCTGCAGATGCGGGCCTTAACGAGATCTTCACGCCTCGCTCCGCCTCCTTAACGAGGTCTCTGCGGTACCGCCGAGCCGCGCGGGCGAACCTGGCAAACGACCTCCCGTCCCGCAGGTCTGACTCGGGTGGTGCTCAGTGGACGGCAGTCAACGTTCGCGCCGCGGTGGATGGCGCATCCTGCTCGGCGTCAAGGACGACGCCGCGATGCGACGCGCGCTGCTGTCCGCCGGCCGCGACCGCCGCGACGCCGGAGCCAGCGTGCTGGTCGCATGCTTCGAGCCACCCCAGACCGAGGCCGCGGGGCTGGACGGCATGCCCGTGGTGCCGCTGCTGTCCGCGGCGGACGGATCTGAGCGGGTTGATCTGCGGGCCATCCGCGAGCAACGTCCCGACGTGGTGCTCCTCGACGACCTCGCACGGCTCGCGCCGCAAGACGCTGAGCGCATCCCCGCCGTCGACGCGATCCGCTCGCTGGGCATCGATGTCATCAGCACGCTCTGCGCAAGCGAGATCGCATCGCTGGCGCATGCGCTGGCACCGTCTTCGCGGGCGTCCTCACGCGTCCCGGACCGCGCGCTGCTGGAGGCCGACGACGTCGAGGTCGTCGCTGGAGACAGCCGCTGCGATCTCGTCGACCTCGCGCACGAGTGGGCGAAACGACCCCGCCCGCGACCCGAAGCCGGTGGCGCGCAGGACCACGCCTGGCCGGGCCGCCTCGTCGTCGCGTTCGACGCCGCGCCCGACGCAGATGCGATCATCACCCGCGCCGCCGACCTGGCTCGCGTCACCGGGGCGCACCTGGTCGGCGCCAACGTCCGGACGATCACCGACACGGCCGACGAGCCGGCGTTGCACGAGCTCCGCAGGCAGCTGGAAGCGGTCGATGCGGACGTCGTCGAGGTCGTTGACGACGACCCCGGGGTGGTGGCGGCCGCCGCCGGCGGAGGACTGCCGCGTGCTCGCCGCGTTCACCGCCCAGTTGGCACTTGCCATCGACCGTCGTGCCGCAGGAGACCCGTCATGACCGACCACCTGTTCGTCGCCCCGCGTCACATCAATATCGAGCGCGCCCTGACGGCGTATCCACCTGAGACCCAGCATCACTTCCGGGGCGATCCCGCGGACTGGCTGCCGGGACGGCTGACGATGCACGGCGGGTCGACCTTCCACATGCGTACGCGGTTCCTCGGCGCCAACGTGACCTTGCAGTACACGGTCGGCCCGCCATGGATGCGCCGCGACACGGCCACACGCAGCCTTCGGATCGAGTTCCTGGAACCTCCGTTCGGCATGGCCTGGCTGCTGCCGGTCGTGGAGGGGGAGCTGACGCTGTGGGGCGATCCGCGCCCGCAGATCAGATTCGAAGGCCGGTCAGTGGTGTCAGGTCTGCTCGGGGTCCGCATCTGGACTGCCCGGATGCTCGTTCGCGCCGTCACCGCTGGCATCACCGACCGCCTCTCGACGCACGCACCCCCGCGCCCGCCGTCTGAGGCTTCACCGGCCGGCTGAGACGACCGGACCCGGGCACATTCGTCGATGGGCTGTTGTTCGGCGGCCTTCTGCTCGACGATCACATCACAGAATCTCGTCGTCGCGATTCTCTACAACATCCCCATCGCCGTGGCCGCGCTCGCCGTCTCGCGCTTCCTCATACGCTCCACGATCGTGATTGCGCTCGTGGCCAACGTGCTCGCCGCCTACGAGAAACGCCGAGAACATCGGAGGCTACGACATGATCGTGCTCGCCCAACCGCGGCCTCGCCGTTCTGTCATTCCTCATCGTCGGTGCGGTCACACTGGCGCGCATCCGAGCGGTCGGTGCGGCGCACGATGGACGTCCACGTTCACGTGACCGACCGCGCCGCGCCCCACACCGCAGCGATGTATCAGGCGTCCATACCTCCTCCTCATGTCCGTGGCACGCGTGCGGCCGCACGGAGATCGCTGGTCCATCTGGTCATCGCCAGCTTCGCGGGCGGCGGCGTCGAGGCGCGTCACCCCAGATCGTGCGCCACCAATGCCGGCGCACCGGGAGGAGAAGCGATGGCAACCGACCGGAACGCACCGAATCCGGCGCTCGGATCCTTCGAGCGTCCTGTCGTACTCCCAGCTGAGTCGGACGACCCCAAGGTGTTGTACGCGAAGTCCTATCTGGCGATCCGCACAGCCGTGGGGCTCCTTGCGATCGCGCTTCCGATCGTCCTGATCCTCGGCGAAGCGATCTTCCTCGAGGGATCCGTTCAGGTCCGAGGATCCATCAGCTCCTACTACCACACGCCGATGCGCGACGTGTTCGTGGGCACGTTGAGCGTGTGCGGATTCCTGCTCGCCATGTACATGTTCGGGCAACGGCGACTGGAGTACTGGTACAGTCTCGCAGCCGGGCTGGCTGCGCTCGGGGTCGCGTTCGTCCCGACTGGACGACCGGGCATCCCGGAAAGCGCACCGCTGTGCGGTGCGGACGCGGTGCCCGCGGGCTGCGGACCGGTCCAACAGCTGCTGGGCGAGACGACGGCAGCGGGCGTGCACTTCGCGTTCGCGGTCGTGTTCGTCCTCTGTCTCGCGCGGATCGCCCTGATCTTCGCGTACCGGGAGGACGAATACACGAAGCGGCACGGTCTGGCGAATGCGCTGCGCATCTGCGCGTGGGCCATCGTGGCCGCGATCCTGTGGATCGGCGTCGGCGGATGGCTCAGGCTCACGATCTGGCGGCTGACGCCGCTGTACGTGGGCGAGGTCGTGGCCGTCTGGGCGTTCGGCATCTCCTGGCTGCTCAAGGGTGGCTTCGCGCAGCGGTTCCTGCCGGCACCCCGACCGGACCGCGACGCGGCAACGACCTGACGCCCGGCGCGCGGGTCCTCGCCCCGGGCGGGACGCCCTCCGGGGCGAATCGTCTCGGGACCTACGACTCGATGGCCCTGCCGATGCGGTAGCCGGCGTCCTCCAGCTCCTGGCGGATCTTGTCGTAGTCGCCCGAGTCGATCGCCCGGCTGACCTTCTTCGCCGACCTGGTCAGCGCCTCGTCGATGCGGTCGAGGTGGCGGTCCTCGACCAGCGCGACGATCGCAGACGATCCCGGCGGCAGGTAGTCGTGCAGCGCGATCTCGAGCTGGCTCTCCTCGTGGCGCTTCATGAGCGCCCCGATGCCGGCACCGATCGCGGCCCCGGCCGCCGTCGACAGCAGCAGCGGCGGGGCGAACAGACCGACCACCAGCCCCACGACCCCACCCGCCCCAGCGCCACCGCCGACCAGTCCGGTGTGGTGTGCCTTTACATCGACCTCGCCGTCGTGGTCACGGTCGAGGACCACCGCTCCGACGATCCGCAACTCGTCGACGGCGTCCGCGTCCTGGAGAAGGACGAAGTCGTCCGCCGCAGCCGTCGCGTCGTCGTAGGCGGCAACGTACAGCATCAGATTGTCACCGGTGGTCATGGTCGTCTCCCCAGTCGTGCGCCATCTGGTCGATCGCCACGGTGACGGCCAGCACGAGCGCAGCGTCGGCGTCCGGGTCGATCTGCACGCCGTACGTGTCGCGCATCCTGAACCACCGTTTCGACGTCTCTGCGATCCTGCGGCGTCCTCGTCTCGAACGTGTGGCAGACCTCCGGTTCCGGTTCGGGCCCCTGACGCCGCCGTCTGACATGGTTGCTCCGTCCGTGAACAGCCTCGCCCATCACCACGGGTCGTTTCGGCACCGCGCGATCGCGCGCGACAGTCTCGCACACGCCCCGTGCACGCGCCCCGGGCGGCTACCCTGCCGGGACGTGAAGGGTCGTCTCCACCTCGGACCGTGGGCCGGGCGCTCGACTGCGGCGCGTGCCGTGCTCGTGCTGACGCTCGGCGTCACCGGCTGCGGACTGCTCGACCAGACACCCGACCCCATGCCGGCGGCCGTGGCGTACGCGACCGACCTCGAGGAGGGCGTCGTCGACACCGACCGGGTCGTGCACGCCGCGGACGCCGCGACGGCCACCGAGCAGCTGGGCCAGGCGATCGACGCGCTCGGCACACGCCCACGCGTGCGGGTCATCGGGCAGACCGCACAGATCGATGCGGCGCCGACCGACGGCGGCACCGGACAGCCCACCGCGGAGGCGCACCTGCGCGTGTCGTGGGGCCTGCCGACTGGCACCTGGGCCTACGACGCGGTGCTGCCGCTCGTGTTCACGGCCGAGCGCTGGAAGGTCGACTGGCGCCCGTCGATCCTGCATCCGCGCCTGACGCCCGACGTCCAACTGGCGCTGCGGACGACGACGCCACAGCGCGGGCCGATCCTGGCCCGCGACGGCGCGCCGATCTTCTCGAAGCGGCCCGTCGTCACCGTGTACGTCCAACCGCGACGCATGCGCAGTCCCCGGCAGGTCACGCACGCCCTGCAGCGTCTGCTCGACATCGACCCTGCGACCCTGCGCCCGCGGATCGCAGCAGCCGACCCGGTCGAATTGATCGAGGTCATCACGCTGCGGATGGATGACTACGCCCCGCTGCGCTCCCGGCTGCAACCGGTGCCCGGGCTGGTGTTCCGCCGGGGCGACCGCATGCTGACACCCGACCGCGCGTTCGCGCGGGCGGTCCTGGGTCACGTCGGCCCGCCGACCGCCGAGGTGCTCGACGAGATCGGCTTCGGCTTCGACGCAGACGACACCCTCGGTCTCGCGGGCCTGCAGCGACGCTTCCAGCGGCGGCTGGCGGGTACACCCGGCGTCGAGGTCATCACGGTGGACGGCGACGGCGGGGTCACCGAGTCGCTGCACCACCGACGGCCGCAGCCCGGCGAGGCGCTGCGGACAACACTCGCGATGGACGTGCAGCACGCCGCCGACGACGCACTCGCGTCACTCGACAGGACCGCGGCACTCGTGGCCATCCGTCCTTCGACCGGTGACGTGCTCGCGGTGGCGCACAGCCCGGGCGGTGGCGGCCCCAACCTCGCCTTCACGGGCCGCTACCCACCAGGCTCCACCTTCAAGATCGTTTCGGCCGCCGCGTTGTTGGCCGAGGGTGCTCGCCCCGACGACGCGGTGGCATGCCCGCGCACGTCCGACATCGACGGGCGGGCCTTCCGCAACGCCGATGGCGTCCGACCGGGGCGCATGACGCTGCTGCAGGCGTTCGCGCGGTCGTGCAACACCGCCTTCGTCGGCGCCACGCGGCGGCTCGACGCCAGCGCGCTCGACGCGGCCGCCAGGGCGTTCGGCGTCGGCGGCGCATGGAACCCCGGCATCGAGGCCTACACCGGTCAGGCGCCGGTCGGCGACGATCCGGTCGAGCAGGCCGCGACGGTGATCGGCCAGGGCCGGGTCCTGGTCAGCCCCCTGCTGATGGCGACCGTGGCCGCCACCGTGCAGGACGGACACTGGCGTCCGCCCGTGCTGTTGCCCGATCACGCGCGTGCCGGCGAACAGCCGAAGCCGATCGATCACAGGACCCTGCGCACGCTGCGTCGCATGATGCGTGCCTCCGTGTCGAGGGGTACCGCCCGTGCGCTGTCTGAGGTCCCGGGATCGGTGCTCGCCAAGACGGGGACCGCGCAGTTCGTCGACGCAGACCGGCGCCGCAGTCACGCCTGGGTGGTCGCGGCGCGGGACGACGTGGCGGTCGCGGTCGTCGTCGAGGACGCGGGCAACGGTGGCAGGGTGGCCGCGCCAATCGCCGCACGGTTCCTCGAGGCACTGTGACGAGAGCCGTGCCTGCCGGCGCGCGGCGACGCGCCACCGGCGTGCCGGCCCTACGGTGGCCACCGGAGGCCATCCGACACAACTGCTAGGTTGCGCCCGCCATGCATCCTCCTCGCCAACTCACGACCGAGCGCCTGCGGTTGCGGCCGGTCACCGTCGCCGACGCCGAGGCGCTGTTCGACGCCTACGCCAGCGACCCGCAGGCGACCCGCTACCTGTCCTGGCGGACCCACGAGGTGGTCGAGGAGACGCGCGAGTTCCTCGCCGGCGCGCAGGTGAGCTGGAACGAGGGCAGCGAGTGCATCTGGGCGCTCGTGCCACGCGGCTCGTCCACGCCGATCGGCGCGCTCGGCGCGGTCGACACGCCCCACGGGGTCGAGATCGGCTACGTCCTGGCACCCGACCGGTGGGGCCACGGGCTGATGTCCGAGGCCCTCGGTGCGGTCATGTCGTGGCTGGTATCACAACCCGACATCTACCGCGTGTGGGCCTACTGTGCCGTCGACCACGTGCGATCGATCAAGGTTCTCGAGCGATCCGGTATGACCTACGAGGGCACGTTGCGACGCTGGGTGGTCCTCCCCAACCTGGCTGATGCCCCCTGCGACGCCCGCGTGTACAGCTGGGTTCGGCAGGACACATGACCCAGGCCCCGACGTCGGCTGCAGCAGCCGGGAGTGCAACGATGGCGACGACCGAGCGACGCACGTTCCCGGAGGACACCGCGGCCAGAGCGACCGGCCGTGTGCAGTGGTTCTCCCACAAGGGGTTCGGCTACATCCGCTCGGACGACGGCCTCGACGTGTACGTCCACCACTCGGCGATCATGGGCAGCGGGTTCCGGACGCTGCCGACCGACGCGCGTGTGAGCTTCGTCATCGTCGCGTCCCGTCGCGGACCGGAGGCGGCCGACGTCGCGATCCTCGACGCGAAGTAGCCAGGCGATCGCCCGCACCGCGGCGGCGGTCGCCGCCACGCCGGGACGACCACGGGGAACGGCGCTCGTCGCCCAGATCGGCCACGAATGCTCCCTGTGGCCGGCACCGCCATGGCCCCCGCGAGCGTCGACAGGTTCCAGGAGCACGGACCTCATGGCCGCCCCGGCCCCTGGCACGACCGGCACCAGTAGGTCAGCCGGCCCTGCTCGCCCTGGCGTGCCACGGCGATCGGCCGCTGACAGCGTGGGCACGGCCGTCGGTGCCGGCCGTAGACGAACAGATCGTTGCCGGTGCCGCCCACACCGGTCGTGACACGGCGGACCTGACCCGGGCCGACGTTGCGCCGCAGCAGCCGGACCGCCGTGTCGAGCAGCGCGTCGCGCGTCTCGTGGGCGACGTCGGCCACCGGCGTCCACGGATCGAGGCTGTGGATGAACAGCACTTCGTTCTTGTACACGTTGCCGATGCCAGCGATCACCCGCTGGTCCAGCAGCGCCTCACCGATGGTGGCGTGCCGGGCGGCGTCGAGACGACGTCGGGCCTCGGCCAGGTCCGGCGAGTCGCCGAGCGCGTCCGGTCCGAGAGCCACCAGCGACGGATGCCGGGCGACCTGATCCGCGGACAGCAGCTCGATCACCGGCGCCGAGAAGCACAGGGCCAGCCATTCGGCGGTCTCCAGCCGGAAGCGCAGCAGGTGCCGCGGCCTGCGCCACCGCTGCCCGTGCCGGTACAGGTGCCACGACCCGGACATGCGCATGTGGCTGTGCAGCGCCAGTCCGCTGGGAGCGAACCAGATCAGCAGGTGTTTGCCGCGCGGCTCGATCTCACGGACGATCTGGCCGACGAGGCGCTGCTCGCCGAGCTGGCGCACCTGCCCGACCGTGGTCGCGACCGCAGTGACCGTCTCGCCGGCCAACGCCCGCCGCAGCGTCTTCGCGGCGCGGAAGATCGTGTCGCCCTCGGGCACGTCATCCCACCAGCCGTCCCGCGGCGCGCCCCCCGCCGCCGCGGCGTCGGATCAGTCCGCGCGGATGGTCGACGAAGCCGACCGCCCGCAGGTGCTCCAGCACCGGCTGGTCGGTCGGAGCCGCACCGTCGACGCGCTGCAGCTGCAGGCGATCGACCCGGCCCTCGTCCACGGTGTCCGCGAGCGCCTCGGCGGCGGTGGCGAGGCGGTCGGGGTCGTCGGTGAACGTGAGCAGCGAGCGCCCACCACGCTCGACGTACGCGACGAGCTCACCGGCGACGATCGCGACCAGCGCACCCGCGGCGCGCTTCGGCAGGTGCCGGCCGTCGTGTGCCGGTGTCGGCCACTCCAGCGCGGCACCGAACGGGTTGGCTGGATCCGTGGCGGCCAGCACGCGCGCCGCGGCGTCCTCGCCTGCCACTTCGGCCGTGCGCACGGCTCGCAGGCGGTCGACAGCGCCCGGCACCGCGAACTGGGCGCCGCCGAGGCCCTCGACGAAGTAACCGCGGCGGGTGCGGCCCGACTCCTCCATCGCGCGCAGCACGCCGTACACGGCACTGAACCCACCGACGACGTCCTCGGCGCGTACGGCGTCGCGGGTCAGCACGCCGTAGCGGTCCAGCAGCTGCGCCGCCAGCGCCGTCGCGCGCGCGGTGGGTCGCACGTCGTCACCGAGCAGCTCCGCGGTCAGCGACCACCGTCCCGCCGCACGGGGTGGCCCGCTGCGGCTGGCCACGCGACCCGGTCGCCGCCGGCGTCGGGACGTGCCGCGCCGGGGCGCGCCGCTACGCAGCGCACGCAGGGCCTGGAGGCTGTCGTTGGTTACGAGGCCGGCCCACACCAGGTCCCACAGCGCCTCGACGACCTCGTCCTGCCCGCTCCCGCTGTCCGATCCCCGCCCGCCGGCTCGCTGACGCTCGCCGCTGTCCGATCCCCGCCCGCCGGCTCGCTGACGCTCGCCGCTGTCCGATCCCCGCCCGCCGGCTCGCTGACGCTCGCCCTCACCCCACGCCGCCACGTACAGCTGCGACCAGAACGACGCCCCGCGCTCGGACAGGTGCGCCAGCAGCGCCGCGTGCACCGGGCCGTCCAGCGGCGGCTCGAGCTCATCGGGTGGCATGGGTGCCAGCAACGGCGCCTGATCGCGCAGGTAGAGCGCGACGCGGCCGTCATCGGAGCCCAACGGCCCACGCCCGACCCACACGACGTCGCCGGTCGCCAGCAACTCGTCCAACCAGGCGCCGCGGTAGTCGGCCACACGCAGGGGCAGCACGTCGACCTCGAGCACGCTTGCCGGGACCGGCGCGCCCTGCAGCTGCTCGACGACCTCCAGCGTCCGGTCGACCCCCCGTAGCCGCCCAGCGGCGTACCGGTCCCCGCCCGCTGGCTCGCTGACGCTCGCCCTCACCCCCTGCCAGCCCGGGAGGAACCGCGCCAGCGCGTCGGGCTCGACCGGCTCGACCTCGCGCCGCAGCGCGGCGAGCGACCGACGTCGGACGCGGCGCAGGACCTCGGCGTCGCACCACTCGCGGCGCACTCCGCCGGGGCGGAACTCGCCGAGGGTCACGCGTTCGTCACGTTCGAGCTCGGCCAGCGCCAGCGCGACGGCGTCGGTCGGCAGCCCCAGCCGCGCCGCGACGTCTCCCGCGTAGAACGGCCCGTGCGTACGAGCGTACCGGGCGACGAGATCGATGAGGGGACGGCGCACGGGCTCGAGGAAGGCGTCCGGCAGCCCGGACGGCGGTGGGATGCCGAGCCCGTCGCGCAGGCGCCCGGCGTCCTCGGCCGCCACCCATCGGCGCTCGCCGGCGATCTGGGTCGCGTACACGCGCCGCGCCTGGACGAGCTCATCGAGCCACGCCGCGACCTCGTCCTCGCCGACGGTGGTGCGGGCGACGAGCTCGTCGGTGCGCAGGTCGCCGATGGTGCGCAGGAGGTCATGTACATCGTCGGCGTCACGGACGCGCCGGTCCGGCGCCAGGCGCTGCAGCTCGAGCTCGAGCTCGGCCAACGCGTCGGTGTCGATCAGCTCGCGCAGCTCGTCGCTGCCGACCAGTTCGGCCAGCAGCTCGCGATCCAGGCTGAGCGCGGCGGCACGACGCTCGGCCAGCGGCGCGTCGCCCTCGTACATGTAGCTGGCGATGTAGTTGAACAGCAACGAGGACGCGAACGGCGAGGCGGTCGGTGTCTCGACCTCGACCATGCGGACCCGTCGCGCGGCGACGTCGCGCAGCAGATCCGCGAGCGCCGGCACATCGAACACGTCGCGGAGGCACTCGCGGTAGGTCTCCAGCAGGATCGGGAACTGGCCGTAGCGGCTGGCGACGGCCAGCAGGTCCGCAGCACGCTGGCGCTGCTGCCACAGCGGGGTGCGCCCGTCCGGGCGGCGTCGTGGCAGCAGCAGTGCCCTCGCCGCGCACTCCCGGAACCGTGACGCGAACAGCGTCGCGTTGGCGAGCTCGCCTACGACCAGGTCCTCGACGTCGTCGGGATCGATCGTCAGCAGGTCCAGGACTGAGGCCTCGGCCTCCGTGCCGTCGGGCACACGGATGACGATGCCGTCGTCGGCGTGCATGGTCTGCACGGGCACACCGAAACGTTCGCGCAGCCGCGCTTCGATCGCCAGCGCCCACGGCGCGTGCACGCGGCCACCGAACGGCGACAGCAGGCAGATCCGCCAGTCGCCGATCTCGTCGCGGAAGCGCTCGACGACGATCGAGCGGTCGCTGGGCACCGCGCCGGTCGCCTCGGCCTGCTCGCCGAGGTAGGTGGCCAGGTTCTGCGCGGCCAGATCGTCCAGGCCGTAGTCGATCGTGAGGCGACCTGTACCGCCGGACCGCGCGGCGTCGGTCGTCTCCCGCAGGAACGCACCGACGGCACGGCCGACCTCGATCGGCCGGCCCAGCCCGTCACCGTGCCAGAACGGCAGCTTGCCCTGCTCGCCCGGGGCCGGCGAGACGAGCACCTGGTCGCGGGTGATGTCCTCGATGCGCCAGGTCGTCGAGCCGAGCGTGAACGTCTCACCGGGTCTCGTCTCGTAGACCATTTCCTCGTCCAGTTCACCAACCCTGCGATATCCCCGCCCGCCGGCTCGCTGGCGCTCGCCCGCTCCCGGCCCCTCGCCCCCTCCGGCGATGAACACCCCGTACAGACCCCGGTCGGGGATCGTGCCACCCGACGTGACCGCCAGCCGCTGCGCGCCGCGGCGGCCCTCGATGCGGTCGGCCACGCGGTCCCAGGTGATGCGCGGGCGCAGCTCCGCGAACTCGTCCGACGGGTACCGGCCGCTGAGCATGTCGAGCACGCCGTCCAGCTGGCCACGCGACAGCTCGGCGAAGTTGGCCGCACCCCGCAGGCACGCGAGCAGATCGTCGACCTGCCAGGGGTCCATGGCTGACATCGCGACGACCTGCTGCGCGAGCACGTCCAGCGGCGTGCGGGGATAGCGCGTCCGTTCGATCTCCCCGTCGAGCATGCGTCGCACGACCACAGCGCACTCGACCAGGTCGCCCCGGTACTTCGGGAACACCTTGCCGATGCTGGTGCCACCGACGTGGTGGCCGGCACGCCCGATGCGCTGGAGCCCCGACGACACCGACTTCGGCGACTCGACCTGGACGACCAGGTCGACGCTGCCCATGTCGATGCCGAGCTCCAACGACGACGTGGCCACCACGCAGCGCAGCGCGCCCGACTTCAGCGCCTCCTCGATCTGCAGGCGCTGCTCGCGGGCGACCGAACCGTGGTGGGCGCGCGCGAGCGGTGGCGCGTCGGGATCGTCCTCGGCGGCCAGATCGTTGAGCCGCGAGCACAGGCGTTCGGCCAGCCGGCGCGAGTTGGCGAACACGATCGTCGAGCGATGTGCACGGATCAGGTCGAGGATGCGCGGGTGGACCGCCGGCCAGATGCTGCGACGGACCTCGGTGCCTCCGGCGGCGGGGCCGGTGGCCGGCTCGTCCATGAGCTCGCCCAGGCGGCCCATGTCCTCAACCGGCACGACGATCTCGACGTCGAGCTCGCGGTCGGCCGGTGCCTCGACGATGCGGACAGGTCGCGGCGTCCAGTCGCGCGCGCCACCGTCACCCCCACCGAGGAATCGCGCGACTTCGTCGAGCGGTCGCTGCGTCGCCGACAGCCCGACACGCTGGAGCGGTCGCGCCGCGCCGGACACCGACCGCAGGTGCTCCAGGCGCTCGAGCGTGACGGCCAGGTGGGCGCCGCGCTTGGTGCCCGCGACCGCGTGCACCTCGTCGACGATGACCGTGTCCACCGCACCGAGGGCCTCGCGCGCGCGTGACGTCAGCAGCAGGTACAGCGACTCCGGCGTCGTGATCAGGATGTCCGGAGGGGTGCGGGCGAGTCGGCGACGCTCGGCCGCCGGGGTGTCGCCGGTCCGCATGCCGACGTCGACCGGGTGCGCCGTGACGCCGGCCCGTTCGGCCGCGTACGTGATCCCAACGAGCGGCGCCCGCAGGTTGCGGTCGACGTCATACGCCAGGGCCTTGAGCGGCGAGACGTACAGCAGCCGCGTCGTCCGCTCGCCCTCCGGCGGTGCCGTGAACAGCAGGCGGTCCAGACCCGCCAGGAACGCCGCCAGCGTCTTGCCGGACCCGGTCGGCGCGCTGACAAGCACGTTGGCGCCGTCGGCGATCGCGTCCCACCCGCCGATCTGCGCCCGGGTCGGTGCCGTGAACGACGACGTGAACCAGTCCCGTGTCGGTCCGTGCAGGTGACCGGGCAGGTTGGTGCTCACGTCGTGCCGACCGCCCTCAGGTAGCCTGCTGGGTCTCGGGTGACGCCTCCCGCGCGATGTCCTCGAGCTGGGTGGCGATGTCGGCGAGATGCATGGCGGCCATGTGCGCGTTGGCTTCCTCAGCCTCGCGTGACAGCGCCAGCATCCGGTCGCCGAACTCGCGCAGCTGCTCAGCCGCCAAGCCTCGGAAGTACGTGTCGATGTCGATCGCCATGATGGTCTCCACGGATTGGACCGCTGCGCCTGCCCCGGTGCCCGGTCACCTCGAACGGTAAGTGCGCGAGCGGGTCGGTATTCTTCTGCTCCGCCAGTCGTCGGAGAGGAAGCCTTGGACGCACCCACTGTGACACTGCGCGTGCCACCGCTCGCAGATCACTTCACGCTACTACGTACGGTCGTCAGCGGTATCGCCGCGCGGCGGGACTATACGCTGGAGCAGGTCGACGATCTGCGGATGGCTGTAGAGGAGGCCGCTGTGCTGCTTCTACGTCATGGCGACGGCGCGCCGTTGGAGCTGCGCGCGCTGATCACGGACGAGGTCCTACGCATCCGGCTGTCGACGAACGTCACGTCGCCCGACACCGTGGTCGACCGGTCCTCGTTCAGCTGGATGATCCTGCAGGCACTGACCGACGACGTATCCACCTCGCTCGACGGCACACGCGCCAGCCTCGAGCTCGTCAAGCACCGACTTCGCAACGACCACGATTCCGAGGCTCAAGGTTGAAGACGAGCTACACCCGAGACGACACGAAGGACCTGTTCGCCCAGCTGCGGGCGACCGGTGATCCTGAGATCAGGGCGACACTGGCCCACCTGCACCTGCCCCTGGTCGAGTATCTGGCCAAGCGCTTCCGCGATCGCGGCGAGCCGCTCGACGATCTGATCCAGGTCGGCAGCGTGGGTCTGCTCAAGGCGATCGACCGGTTCGATCTCGAACGCGGTGTCGAGTTCTCGACCTATGCGACACCGACGATCGTCGGCGAGCTCAAGCGCTACTTCCGTGACAAGGGCTGGGCCATCCGCGTGCCCCGGAGGTTGCAGGAGCTGAGCCTGCGGCTGAACAAGGTCGTCGCCACGTTGACCCAGCAGCTGGGCCGCTCCCCCACCGTCACCGAGATCGCCCGCCACGCCGGCGTCAGCGAGGAGGACGTGCTGGAAGCGCTCGAGAGCGGGCAGGCGTACTCGACCACGTCGTTGGACGCCCCGTCGGGCTCCGACGACGGGGACTCACCCCTGCGACTGGACCGCATGGGCGAGGACGACATCGCGCTGGACAACCTCGAGTACTTCGCGTCGCTGGCGCCGTTGATCGCCGAACTGCCCGAGCGCGAGCGGACGATCCTGTTCCTGCGCTTCTTCCGGGGCATGACCCAGTCGCGGATCGCTGACCACGTCGGCATCAGCCAGATGCACGTGTCCCGGCTGCTCACGCGGATCCTCGAGTTCCTGCGCCGCGGCATGGACAACGGCGACGTCAGCTTCTAGGGGTTGGGCGACGCCATGCGGGCGCTGCTGCTGTACAACCCGACCGCCACGACCACGACCACGGCCGTGATCGACGTGATCACGCGTGCGCTGCGCGGATCCCTCGAGCTCGAGGCCGTCCCGACGAAGCGCCGCAACCACGCCGGCTTCCTGGCGGTCGGCGCCGCGGACGAGGGGTTCGACGCGGTGATCGTCCTCGGCGGCGACGGGACGGTCAACGAGGTGATCCAGGGCATCGCCACGACGCCGGTGGCGCTGGCGATCATCCCGGGCGGGTCGACGAACGTGCTGGCGCGCAGTCTCGGTCTGCCGAACGAACCGATCGCGGCCACGAATGCGATCCTGGGCCGCCTGGCCGACGATCGCATCCGGACCGTCAATCTCGGACTGGCCAACGACCGCTACTTCGCGTTCCACGCCGGCTTCGGCTTCGACGCCGAGGTCGTGCGTCTCGTCGAGCAGCGGTACCACCTCAAGCGCACGGTCCGCCAGGCCTCGTTCGTGTGGTGCGCCGTCCAGGCAGCCGCGATGTCCACCGGCGTCCGACGCGCGTGCATCACCGTACGCACCCAGGACAACCCGCTGCTGTCGGAGCAGCGGTGGGTGGTGTGCGCCAACGCCCGGCCGTACACGTATCTCGGCCGGCGCGCCGCCGAACTGTGCCCGGTCGCCGACATCGAGGGCGACCTGGCCCTGACCGGCCTGTCGCGTCTGAGCCCGCTCGCGATCGCCCGCACGGCCTGGACGGCGTTGTCGACCGGTGACATCGGCCAACTGCGGTTCGTCAACCTGCTGTCGGACCTGCCGGAGGTCATCTGCGAGGCCGATCGACCACTGGCGCTCCAACTCGACGGCGATTTCGTCGGTGCGAGCGAACGGGTCGTGTTCCGCAGCGTTCGCGATGCCCTGCGGGTGATCGCCTGACCCCCCGGTCGCCCAGCGTGGACCAGCAGCGCAACGGGCGAACATAGCACACGGTTGATGGGGGGTATCGGCCGAAAGAACAGCCTTTACGGTCCTCCGACGCAGCAGTACAGTCAGGCACACAACGGGCTTGTGCTCCGTTTCACAAGGGATTGAGGGTCTGCGACGCCCGGAAAGCTCCCGGTCGCAACCTTCGTTCCCCGCAGACGTTCACGGTGAGAAAGCGAGCATTCCGCTATGGACTGGCGACAGCGAGCTGCCTGCCTCGACGAGGACCCCGAGCTGTTCTTCCCCGTGGGCTCCACGGGCCCCGCACTCGAGCAGCTCGAGCGCGCCAAGCAGGTCTGCCATCGATGCGAGGTCATCGAGGCGTGCCTCGAGTGGGCGCTCGAGACCAACCAGGACGCGGGCGTCTGGGGCGGACTGAGCGAGGACGAGCGTCGGTCGCTGCGCCGCAGCCGTCAGCGTCGGCGTCGGCTCGCCAGCTGACCACGTGACCGGTCGGGCGGGCCCGTCAGGTGCGCAGCCCGTCGCTGATCGTCGTCAGGTCGGGGCGTGACCGCGCGCTGACCCCTTCGAGGCGACGTGTCATCACGCCTCAGTGATGATGAGCCCACCGGGGTCGGAATCCCCGGTCGGTTCCTCTCCTCATCACTGCCCTACGGCACGACCGTGGCGTCGAAGTCCGGGCCGTCGTTCACGACCTCACCGCGCCGCCCGACCGGCACACCGACGGTGACCTCGCCCGTGCAGGAGCCGCCGAACGCGTCGGTCGCGGTGAACCCGATCGTGTAGACGCGACCGTTGCCGTCGCCGACGCGTTCGGCGCGAACCTCGGCGGTCGACTCGCCTACGCCACGCGCGTCGGGCGCGGTGTCGCCACTGTCCTCGGCATCCACGGCCTCGTCGGAGAAGATGCTGTCGACGACGATCGTCACGGGGTCGCCTTCAGGGTCTGTGACACCGTCGATCGCGATCTCGACGAACTGGTGGTTCGGCGGGAACAGCCGGTCAGGGCCCGCCACCGCGGCCTCGCACACGGGGGACGCGTTGAGGTCGAGGCCGACGATCACCGGATCGTGGTCGGACGACCGGTACGGGTTGGGCTCGTAGAGCGCGGCCTGGCCGTCGCTCTTGAACGACGTGTCGTAGTCGAGGATGTCGGGCTCGTCGGCGTTGATGTGCCACGCCGCGGCGCCCGTGACCTGCCGCGTCAGCGTCTGGTTGGCCATCGCGTAGTCGAGGTAGCCGACCAGGCCGTCGAAGACGTACGTGTAGGCCAGTTCGCCCTGGTAGGCGAGCAGCAGGTCGGTGTAGTCGTCGGCGGTCCCGAGGTCGTCGTCCGCGCCCTCGCGGAGCGCGTCGATCGGGTCCTCGTGGTCGTAGCTGTTGAGGTCGCCGATGATCAGCACGTCGGCGTCGCCGCTGCCGGTCGGGTCGGTCGCCAGCCAGTCGGCCAGCGCCTCGGCGGCCTGCGTGCGTGTCACGTTGCAGTTGCCCTGACCGTCACCGGTGTCGGGGTCGCCGACGTCGTCGCAGTCGGAGCCCTTCGACTTCAGGTGGTTGACCGCGACGGTGAACACACCACCGTCGTCGGCGAACGTCTGCGCGAGCACCGGCCGGTTGAACTCGTCGAGGAACCGCGGGTCCACGGACGAGTCGAGGATCGCGTAGTCGCCCACGGGCGTGACGTTGGCCGGCTTGTAGATGATCCCGACCTTGATCGCGTCCGACCCGATCGTGCCGGTGTCGATGTAGTCGTAGGTGCCAGGACCGAGCAGGTCGTTGAGCCCGTCGACGATGTCGGCCAGCGGCGACACGCCGGTCGTGTTCTCCATCTCGATCAGCCCGAACACGTCGGCGTCAATCGCGGCGAGCGCCGCCAGGATCTTCGCGCGCTGGCGCTCGAACTCCTCGGCGGTGTCGGCACCGCGGCAGTCCTGGTCGAGGTCCGGCCCGCAGATCGGACCGCTGCCGTCGAGCGTCAGGAAGTAGTTGAGGACGTTGAACGTCGCCACGGTGACGTCGCCGCCGACGTCGGGCACGTCGTCGCGCGGGTTGACCTGTGTGTAGTCGGCCGGCGCTGTCGGCTGGATCCGGTACAGCCCGAAGGTCTCATCGATGACACCGATCGCGTCTCCGACCAGGTCGCCGCCACGGAACCGGTTGTCCAGCGCGAACGGTTCCCCGTTGGGATGACGCGTCACCTCGGGGTTCTGGCTGCTCAGGCCGTCGTCCAGCGTGATGCGGCGCAGTTCGATCTGCCCGGCCAGATCGATTGCCTCGGTGCCCGGCTCGACCACTGCGGTCGGCTGGAACAGGCGGTCCTCGCCGAGTGCGGGGTCGCCGAACGGCAGCGACAGGACGATCTCGCCGAAGCGGTCGTAGTTGAAATACTCCGAGATCACCAGATTCTGCGGGAAGACCGTCCGCATGCCCTCGTAGCTCTCGAACACGTCGGGCGAGTCGACCGGAAGCGTGACCGTGGCCGGCGCGGGCAACGGCGCATCCCCGCAGACCAGGACCTCCGCGCCGCTCAGCTGGGTCTGTGACGACGCACCGCCCGACGTCTCGAACTCCGACACGCCCGCCAGCACACGGACGACGTCGCCCACCCCCACGACGACCCCGTCGTCGAAGACGAACACGCCCTCCGATGTCCCGAGGTCGGTGTCGGCGTCCGCGTCCTCCTCCTGGACGTAGAAGCCGCCCAGGTCGCCGTCCTCGCCTGCGGCGCCGGTCTGGAAGTCGCCGACGACCACGCCTTCGACGACGACCCGTCCGCCGACGAGTGGGCTCGTCGCGCCGTCGCCCTGCACGTCGTGGATCAACGTCGCGTCGTCGCCACACGATCCGAGCACGAGGCCGTCATCGAGCTCTGTCGTGTTCTCGGCTCCCGGGGTGTTGAGCGCCTCACCCTCATCGAGCGTGCCGGCGAATCCGGGCAGGCCGGCGCCGTCGAAGTCGTTGCGGGTCCAGTCGGCGACCGCGTCGGTGTCGGTCGCGTCGGGGATGCGGGACGCGCCGCCCGGCGTGAACCCGTCTCCGTCGAAGCCGGGCGCCAGCACGACGTCGGCGTACGCGAGGTCGTCGCTGTCGCCGTCCGTGACCGCGACGGCGTCGAGGATCGCCGACCAGGGCGCGCTGTCAGGGGCGCCGTCGTTGTCGGCGTCGAGGTCGTCGCCGGCCGCGCCGGCGAACCCCTCCACGAGCAGCAACGTGATCGTCCCGTTCTCGATCTCGTTGTTGAGGAAGTCCGTCGTCCAGTAGCCGTCGGCGTTGGTCGTGCCGACGTCGAAGACGCCGTCGACGACGCCCGCGCCGGTGCCGTCACCCTCGATCTCCAGGACGGTGAGCCCGCTGAGATCCGTCGACGGAGCACCCGCGACCTCGATGAACTCGGTGGTGTCCGTGCCCGCGTGGTTCGCCACGAACTCGTTGATCACCGGGGCGGTCTGCGCCCCGGCGGCTGTGGGCAGGAGCCCGACCAGCATCAACGCCGTCGCGAGGATCGCCGTCCACGGTCGGAATGCCTTCATGCCGCCCCTACCTTGTCGCGCACGACCCACCATCTGCCGTACGCACCCTAGCAGAGAAGGTTCCCGGCCAGATCGACGTGTGCGACGACGACGCCGGAACATACGCTGCAGTTGTGGCGTCCCGGAGGTGGCCGCCGCGTGATCAGGAGGCATCCGTGAGCCTGTCGTTCGCCCTCGCTCCCGAGCAGGAGGAGTTCCGCAAGGTCGTTCGCGACTTCGCCGACGAGGTCATCGCACCGATCGCCGACGAGGTCAACGCCGAGCACCGCTTCCCCGTCGACGTCGTTCGCCAGATGGGCGACCTCGGCCTGTTCGGCATCCCCTTCGACGAGCGCTACGACGGCATGGGCGGTGACTTCCTGACGCTGTGCCTGGCCATCGAGGAGATCGGACGGGTCGATCAGTCGCTCGGCATCACGCTGGAGGCGGCGGTCGGGCTCGGGGCTGCTCCCCTGGACCGCTAC
This sequence comes from Euzebyales bacterium, assembly GCA_036374135.1. Taxonomy (NCBI): domain Bacteria; kingdom Bacillati; phylum Actinomycetota; class Nitriliruptoria; order Euzebyales; species Euzebyales bacterium. The sequence goes on along the minus strand of DASUUK010000068.1, from coordinate 92,636 downwards.
GGCACCGATGAGCAGAAGCAACGGTGGCTGCCGGCACTGTGCCGCGGTGAGGCGCTCGGCGCGTTCGGCCTGTCCGAGCCCGGCGGTGGATCGGACAACCTCGGCGGCACCACGACACGTGCGGTACGCGACGGCGACCAGTGGATCATCAACGGCTCGAAGGTGTTCATCACGAACGCCGGAACCGAACTGACGTCGATCATCACCGTGACCGCGTGGACCGACGACGACGAGCTCACAGCGATCATCGTCCCGGCCGACACGCCTGGACTGACCATCGCCCCGCCGTACCGCAAGGTCGGCTGGCACGCGTCGGACACCCGCGAGCTCGCGATGCACGACCTCCGCGTCCCGGTCGACCACACGCTCGGCGAGCGGGGCGCCGGGTTCCGTCAGTTCCTGCAGACGCTGGACGACGGCCGCATCGCGATCGCCGCGCTGGCCACCGGGCTGATCCAGGGCTGCATCGACGAGTGCGTGCGGTACGCGGGTGAACGGACCGCGTTCGGCAGACCGTTGGGGGACCACCAGGCCATCGCGTTCAAGATCGCCGACCTCGAGGTCGCGGCTCAGGCGTCGCGGCACCTCTACCACAACGCGGCGTGGCGGCGGTCCGAGGGGCTGCCGTACAAGAAGGAGGCATCGATCGCCAAGCTGTACTCGTCGGAGGCCGCCGTGACGGCCGCGCGTGAGGCGGTGCAGATCTTCGGTGGGTACGGCTTCATGACCGAGTCGCGGGTCGGTCGCTTCTACCAGGACGCCAAGGTGCTGGAGATCGGCGAGGGCACATCCGAGATCCAGCGCATCCTCATCTCGCGCGAGCTGGGCCTGTAGCGGCCGTTTGCGTATGTAGAGCCCCCTTCGGCTCATGGGGAGCAGGACCCGTCGGATCACCGGGTATCGGGGGCTCCCAGGCAAGTGATTTCAACGATCGACCAGGGCCGTCAACGAGGTGAGGCCGAGATTCGGCCCGCGGCTCATGCCGTGGCGGGGCGCAGCGGCACGTGCAGCTCGACGGTGGTGCCGGGGTTGCCGCGGCACCAGTCGAACGTCCCGCCCAGCTCGGTCTCGAGCAGCGTCCGCGAGATGCGCAGACCCAGGTTCGCGATGTCGTCCAGCGACGTGCCCTCGGGCAGCCCGACCCCGTTGTCCGCGACCACCACCCGCAGGTGGCGGTCGCCCCGGTCGAAGTGGACGGTCACACGCGCCCCGTCACGCGGCGGCTCGACGTCGTAGGGGAACGCGTGCTCGACGCAGTTCTGGAGCAGTTCGGCGATGACCAGGGCGAGTGGGGTCGCCACCTCGGCCGACAGCTCGTCGGGATCGCCAGTGAGCTCGAACTCCACCGGCATGTCGGGCCCCACGAGGCCCTGTGCCAGCATGTCGATGATGCGACGGGCGATGCGGGTGAAGGGCACGCGCTGGCGCGCCTCCTCGCTCAGCGTCTCGTGGACCAACGCGATCGACGTGATCCGGCGCACGCTCTCGCCCAGCGCCGCACGCGCCTCGTCCGACTTCAACCGCCGCGCCTGCAGCCGCAGCAGCGCCGCCACGGTCTGCAGGTTGTTCTTGACCCGGTGGTGGATCTCCCGGATGGTCGCGTCCTTGACCATCAGCGCGCGCTCGTGCTGGCGCAGCTCCGTGACCTCCCGCACCAGCAGCAGGGCCCCGATGGTCCGGCGGTTGGCGATCAGCGGGATGAACCGGCGGATCACGACCGCGTCGTTGACCTCGACCTCGGCGTCGACCGGGACACCGGTCCTCAGGCTGTCGAGCAGCTGGCGCGGCTCGGGATCCAGTCGCTCGACGTGCGATCCCATGACGGAGTCGAGGCTGCCCAGCCGCCGGTACGCCGAGATCGCGTTCGGCGACGCGAACCCGACCACCCCGTCACCGTCGACACGGATGATCCCGTCACCGACCCGTGGCGCGAGCTCGCGCTCGTCGCGGCTGGCGTCGGGATGCGGCAGCGTGCCCTCCGCCATCATCTGCGCCAGCTCACCGGCGGTCTGCAGGTAGGTGAGCTCGAGCTGTGACGGAGCACGTGCGGTCGACACGTTCGACTCGCGGGTGATGGCGGCGATGACCTCGCCGCGGAACCTGATGGGGATCGCCTCCTCGCGGACCGGCACGCCGGTCGACCAGTCCGGGTCGGCGTCGCGGATGACCCGCTGCTCGACGAGCGCCCGTCCGACCATCGGGCGCGCGCTCGTCGGGAAGACCTGTCCCACGAGGTCCTCGGTGTAGATGGTCTGCGTGGTGTACGGGCGCATCTGGCCCACGCACAGGTACGCCGGCGTCTCGTCCGCGAGCTCGCAGCGAACCCACAGCAGCAGGTCGGCGAACGACATGTCCGCCAACGTCTGCCACTCCCCCAGCAGCGCCTGGAGGTGGTCGACCGCGTCCTCCGACAACGTGCTGCGGTGGGCGAGCAGGTTCTCCAGCAGGGTCATCGGTGCGCCTCACTCACGCCAGCCTCCGGTCGCCGTGCGTTCGGGACCCCCGACCAGGCGGGTGACCCCGTCCTCGCCCGGACGCCACAGGTACAGATCGCCGACGAACGGTGCGAGGCCCGCGTGATCGAGCGCCGGCCACATGCCGTCGATGGCGATCGTGACCGTCGCGGCCACGGCATCGCCGATCAGCCCCTCGGTCGGGTGCAGGCCGCTGGGCAGGTCGACCGCCACGATAGGCGCGGCGCGTGCCCGCAGCGCCAGGATCATCTCGAGCGCCGTGCCGCGCAACCGACCCTCCTGACCGCCTCCGACGAGTGCGTCGATGTAGACGTGCGCTTCGGGAAGTGTGCCGGTGAAGTGCGTCGCCGGCACCTCCGGGTGGGAGTCCACGCCGAACGTCACCACGTCGACGCCCGCTTCGAGCAGGGCCTGTGCGCTCGCCCGCCCGATCGCCCCGGTCCGTCCCGGCCCGGCGAGCACGACCGCCGTGCGCAGGTGCTCGTGGAGCCGGCGGGCCGCGTCGGCGACCGCCCGGCCAGCGGCGCGTACCCGGGTGACGACCGGTGGTCCGGGCATCCGGACGGCCGTGCGCGGTAGCGTGGGTGTGCCGGGCAGACGCGCCGCCTGCACACGCCGCTCGAGCGCGGGATCAAGCCAGGGCTTGGCCTCCCGTCCGTCGGGCAGGTCGCCGGGCTGGAGCCCGCGCCGCCAGCCCGGCTCGATGACGTCGAGGAGCATCGCCACGACCACGCCGGTGGCGCCCCACAGCAGCGCATCGTCGTCGAGTTGCCACGCCCACGACCAGCCGGTGACCGACAACCGGATCTTCCTCCACCGGTCACTGTCGGTCAGCACCGACAGGGGCGCGCGCACGATCGCCGCGACCTCGGACTCCTGCGCGCGCAGTTCGTGCGGTCGGCGCCAGTGGGCGACGACCGGCGCCATCCAGAAGCGCGAGGGAGGGATGTAGAAGACCGGCAGCCGCCCCACGACCTCCACCGAGTCCGGTCGCAACCCGATCTCCTCGGTGGCCTCACGCAGCGCCGCGGCGCGCGTGGACTCCCCGGGCTCACGGCGTCCCCCGGCGAACGACACCTGTCCGGGATGCGTCGGCAGGTCGTGGCGACGGCGTGTCAGCACGAACGTCAGGTCGTCGTCGGCGTCATCGAGCAGCACGAGCACCGCGCCGACGCGGTCCGTCGCGTGGTCGACGTCCGACGCGGCCAGCGCCTGGATGTGCGAGCGCAGCCGCTGCCAGCGTGGCGGATTCGCGCTCACGGCGTCGGCCCGCCGGTGACGCCGCTCGAGGCGCTCACGACGTGGATCCCTCGGAGGGTGGCGGCCAGCGGCCGGCCGCCACGCGGTCGGCAATCCCGTCGAGCAGGTCGGCGACGCGAACCTCGACCGCCGCATGGCCCAGGCGCGCCATCACACGGGCGAGCACGAGCGCGCCGGCCACGATGACATCCTCCCGCCCGGGAGCGATCGCCGGGTGCGTCAGCCGGTCGGGCGAGGTCAGCCAGGCCAGGTCCTCGACCACCTGGTTGACCTCGGCGGCCGACAGCACGGTCCCGTCGAGCCGGTCGAGGTCGTCAGCCGTGGCGTCGCGTGCGACGGCCGCGACGGTCAGTGCGGTGCCAGCGACCGCCACCAGTGGCGCCGACCGCGACCGGTCGGCGAACGCGTCCGGGATCGCTCGCAGTTCGTCGTCGACGCCTGCCACCAGCGCCGCGTACTCCTCCGGCGTGGGAGGATCGCCGGCCAGGTGTCGTTCCCGCAGCCGCACGCTGCCCACCTGCAGGCTGATCGCGTGGCGCAACTCCCCGTCGCCGACGCTGAGCTCGGTGGAGCCACCGCCGATGTCACACACGACGTGATGGCCGGTCCGGTCGGCGGTCGCCCCTGCGAACGTCAGCGCAGCCTCCTGGCGACCGCTCAGCACGACCGGTCGCACACCGGTCACGGCATGCACCACGTCGAGGAAACGCTCGCCATCGATCGCGTCGCGCACGGCGCTGGTCGCCGTCACGCCCACCCCGTCGACGTTCCAGGTCCGCCAGATGCCCGCGTACCCGGCCAGGACGTCGGCGACGCGCCCGATCGCGGCGTCCGACAACCGGCCGGTGGCGTCGACACCGGAACCGAGGCGGGTGATGCGGGTCACGCGGATCACGGACCTCAGCGGTCGGCCGGCACGTGCGACCAGCAGGCGCGTCGAGTTGGTGCCGCAGTCGACGGCCGCGACCAGCCGGCCGTCGCGGGATCGCTCAGGCATCGTCGTCGTCGCCGCGCACACAGGGCCCCGGGCAGGCCAACGGTTCGATCTGTTCGCCGACCCACGCGCCGATCGGGTTGTCTCTGGTTGCGAGGTGGTGCCCGTACAACGCGTGGAGGCACTTGACGCGGCCGGGCATGCCACCCGCGCTGGGATCCCCCGGTACCGCGGGGCCGAGCTCGCCGCGGAACGCGACGTACCGATCATGGGCCGCACGGTAGTCGTCCGCCAGATCATCGTCGGCGGCGAGCCGGTCGGTCAGGTCGCGCATGATGCCACTGGCCTCGACGCCGCCCACGGCACGGCGCGCGACCGGGCAGCTCAGCCAGAACACGGTCGGAAAGGGTGTGCCGTCGTCAAGCCGGGGATCCACGCGCAGCACGGCGGGCAGGCCCCATACGCAGCGCACGGCCGCTGCCGAGCGACCTCGCAGCGGACGGCCGATCATGCGCGCCGCCAGCCGTGCCTCGTCGGGATCCATCGGCGTGCGCGAGCGCTGCGCCTCGTACGATGCGTCGGGCGCCGGCCGCAGGGCGTCCTCGCTCACGTGGCGCGCCCGGCGGTCGGTCCGGGGTGCCGCATGGGCACGTGCGGGATGCCGTCCTCCACGTAGCGCTGGCCGACCACGACGAAACCGCGCTGTGCATACCAGTCGGTCAGGTGCGCCTGCGCGGCCGCGAGCACCGGTCCCGGCGCGTGCGCCACGACATGCCGCACGAGACGATCGGCCAACCCGTGGCCCCTCGCATGCGGAGCCGTCACGACGCGCCCCACCCGCGTGCGGTCGCGGCCCTCGTCGAGCGTGCGCGCGTACGCGACGAGACCGCCGCGCTCGTCGGCCAGCCACAGGTGCCGCGTGGCGCCGTCGATGTCCCGTCCATCCGGATCACAATAGGCGCACCGCTGCTCGACCACGAAGACTTCGGCGCGTAGCTGAAGGATCGCGTACAGGGTGGTGGCATCCAACTCGGCGAACGCGGCGCTGTGGACAGGACCGCCGACGACGGGCGGGGGCGCGGGCATCGGTGCTCAGGACGGCAGCATGTCGACCACGGCATCGAACAGCCAGCGGTACCAGGCCCGGTGCCCCGCCCCCTCCGGCGGCCCGCCGTCCTTCCTGAGCTCGTCCTCCGGAGTGACCACCACGTACGCGGTTTCGCCCGGCCGGACGAGCCCGAACCGACGGCGCGCCAACAGCTCGATGTGTCCGCGGTCCTGCAGCCGGGCGCGCTCACGTTCGAGCTCGGTTACGCTCGCGGTCAGTTGCTGCTTGGTCGCGCGCAGGTGTTCGACACGCTGGTTGGCCGCATCGAGTGCGCGGATGGGCGCCGCCGCCATGAACGCCAGCAGTGCCAGCAGTGCGATCACGCCGACGACGAACCGCCGGTACGCGCGGACGGCGTCGACGATCCGCCCTCGCTTCTCCGCGAGGTGGTTCCGGGTCCGGTCGATGATGGAGCGGAGGGAAGAAGCCATGCGGCCACGCTCCTGTGCGTTGTACCCAGCGGAGCCGGTCGACGCGTGATCCGCGGAACCGGGCCCCGTCAGCGGTCAGTCGTCTCGTTGGTACGTCCTCGGGAAGGCGTCGACACCTGCGTAGCGGGCGGCGTCGCCCAGCAGTTCCTCGATGCGCAGCAGTTGGTTGTACTTGGCGACACGGTCGGTGCGCGCCGGCGCGCCACTCTTGATCTGCCCTGCGTTCGTCGCGACCACCAGGTCCGCGATCGTCGTGTCCTCCGTCTCGCCGGACCGGTGGCTCACCATGCACGTCCATCCGGACCTGTGGGCGAGGTCCATCGTGTCCAACGTCTCCGTCAGCGTACCGATCTGATTGACCTTCACGAGGACGCTGTTCGCGCTGCGCTCCGTGATGCCGCGGCGCACCCGCTGCGAGTTGGTGACGAACAGGTCGTCACCGACCAGCTGGCAGCGGTCACCGACCTGTGACGTCAGCTGCTGCCACGCACCCCAGTCCTCCTCATCGAGCCCGTCCTCGATCGACACGATCGGATACTGGTCGACGAGGCCCGCGAGCAGTTCCACCATCTCGGTGGACGACAGCGTGCGCCCCTCGCCCTCCAGCTGGTAGGCACCATCGTCGAAGAACTCGCTCGCTGCGACGTCCATCGCGAGCGCCACGTCGTCACCGGGGGCGTAGCCCGCCTTCTCGATCGCTTCGACGATCAGGTCGAGCGCAGCGACGTTGGACTCGAGCTCCGGTGCGAACCCGCCCTCGTCGCCGAGACCGGTCGACAGGCTCGACCCCTTCAGCACGCCCTTGAGCGCCTGGTAGACCTCGGCGCCCATCCGGACCGCCTCCGCGAACGACGGAGCACCCACCGGGGCGATCATGAACTCCTGGAAGTCCACGTTCGAGTCGGCATGGGATCCGCCGTTCAGGATGTTCATCATCGGCACCGGCAGCAGGTGGGCGTTCGGCCCGCCCAGATAGGCGTACAGCGGCAGCGCCCGCGACTCGGCGGCGGCGCGCGCCACGGCCAGGCTCACGCCCAGCAGCGCGTTGGCGCCGAGGTTCGACTTGTCGTCGGTACCGTCGAGGTCAAGCAGCCGCGCATCGACGGATCGCTGGCCGGTGGCGTCCATGCCGGTGATGTCGTCGGCGATGGGCCCGTTGACGTTGTCGACGGCCTGCCGCACGCCCTTGCCGCCGAACCGGTCATCGTCGTCGCGCAGCTCGACGGCTTCGAACTGGCCCGTCGAGGCGCCGCTGGGCACGATGGCCCGGCCGAACGCGCCGTCGATCAGCAGGCAGTCGACTTCGATGGTGGGATTTCCGCGGGAATCCAGTAGCTCCCGTGCGCGAATGCTGTCAATCTCCACTTCAGGTTCTCCTCACCGATGGGCGGTGCAGCCCGTACATCTGACTCGTTCGTCGTTGCCAGTGGTGCTGACTCTTGTCCGGCGAAGCCGGTCCACCGCGTGTCTCGTGGAACCAGGCTCCGCGTAGCGTCCTCGCCTTCTCGCTCTAGTAGAGGAACATGGGCTTGCCGCCCACATGGCGGACCTTGGGTCGGTACTCGCTGGCGTCGTAGAGCGCGTCGACGTCGACGCGCTTGGCACCTTCGCCCGTCATGGAGATCGGCACATTGGTGTAGGTGCCGCTGCGCAGCGCGACCATCCGTCCGCGCGAGCCCTCCACGGCGAGGTCGGCGGCCATCACCGCGTAGTTGGTGGCGACCATCAGGTCGAGCGAGTCCGGGGCGCCGGACCGCATGAGGTAGCCGAGCGTCTGCGCCACGATGCGCTCGCCGGTGTGCGCCTCGATCTCCTCTCCGAGCATGGCGCCGATGCCGCCGAGCTTGCGGTGGCCGTACGCGTCAGCCTCGCCGGTGAGCAGCATCTCACCACCTTCGATCGTGGCGCCCTCGGACACGGTGACCATCGCGTAGTTGCTGGGGTTCGACCGCTTGTCGACCATCAGCAGATCCGACAGCCGTCCGACGTCGACCGGCACCTCCGAGATCACCGCCCGGTCGACACCGGCCAGGTAGGCGGCGATCAGGGATGTCTCGCCCGAGTACCGGCCGAACAGTTCGATGACGGCGATGCGCTCGTGTGATCCGGTCGAGGTGCGCAGCGAGTGGATGAACTGCACGCTGCGGCTGACCGCGGTCGAGAAGCCGATGCAGTAGTCGGTCCCGTGGACGTCGTTGTCCATCGTCTTCGGGATGGCGACGACCGGTACGCCCTCCTCGTGCATGCGCAGCGCGTAGGACAGCGTGTCGTCGCCACCGATCGGGATCAGGGCGTCGATGCCGAGGGCCTCGATGACCGACAGCGCATGGTCGGTGAAGTCGAACGGCCCGTCGCCGGACGCGCGGTCCGCCAGGAACGCGGGCACGTCGGCGGGCATCACCTTTCCCGGATTGGTCCGCGACGTGTGCAGGAAGGTGCCCCCGGACCGGTCGACCCGCCGCACGACGTTGCGGTCCAACGGCAGGGTGTTCTCCTTGATCGACATGGGGTCGTCGGTCTGGCACGCGAGCAGGCCACCCCAGCCACGACGGATGCCGAGCACCTCGTGGCCGTCGTCGATGACCCGGTTCACGACGGCCTTGATGCAGGGGTTCAGACCGGGGACGTCGCCTCCTCCGGTGAGGATGCCGATTCGCATTGCCGTCTCGTCCTTCGTCTCGCTCGTCGACCCCCTCAGCTGGCATGCACGCTACACCGCGCCACACGCCGTCGGGGGCCACTTCCGCTCCTCCGGTCACACGTTCCGCCGCTACCGTGGCGAACGTGGGTACGACCATGTGGCTGGGTGGACCGCGACCGGTGCAGCCGATCGTGGCGGTCGCCGGTACCGTACCCAACGGCCTGCCGGTCCTACGCGGCCGGGTCCAGGCGATGATGCGGCGGGTCTTCGGCACGCGTCGCCCGGGTCCGGTAGGCGACCACGACCCGGGCCTGTGCGGTCCGGGCTCACCGTCGTGGCAGGTCATCGCCGAGCCCGCGGCGATAGCCGGCGGTGTGCGCGCGCTGCTGCTGCAGACGCTGCACCCGCTGGCGATGGCAGGGGTCGCGGGGCATTCGCGGTACCGGGAGGACCCGTTGGCGCGGCTGCAGTCGACGTCGGCCTGGGTCACGACGTCGACGTTCGGGACGACCGCCGAGGTGCTGCGCGCCGCACAGGCGGTGCGCCGCGCCCACCGTGTGGTGCACGGCACCGCGCCCGACGGCCGTCGGTACCGCGCCGGTGATCCACACCTGTTGGCCTGGGTGTCACTCGCCCTCACGTCGTCGTTCCTGGCGGCAGACCGGCTGTGGTCGCCGCATCCGATCGACGCGCGTTCAGCGGACCGCTTCGTCGCCGAGCAGTCACGACTCGCGGCGCTGCTCGACGAACGGGTTGCCCTCGCGCCGCTGCTGCGCGACCCGGACGCCGGCGCGCGGCTGCGCGCCGATGATGTCGCCCTTCCGCTGCGCGACGGGATGCCCCGCACGGTGGCGGAGCTGACCGACGCGCTCGACGCCTTCGAGCCAGAGCTCGTTGTCGGCCAGCAGGCACGCGACGCGGTCCGCTTCCTGCGCTGGCCACCGCTGCCACCGACGATCCGCGCCGCCTACCTGCCACTGTTCGCGGGCGCCGCCGGATCGCTGCCGCGCACGCAGCGCCGCATGCTGGGGCTGACGGCCGGGCGCCTCGCCGCGCGCGCGGCCGTCGCGAACGCGGGCAACCTGCTGGGCGTGCTGCGGTCGGCCGTGGGCCGCTCCCCCGCCTACACGCTGGCGACCGCCCGCGTCGCAGCCTGAGCACATCCCGCCGGCGGCGGGTCACACACGTAGAGTTGATGAGCTGCCTACCGATCTGCGGACCCATTGGGGGGCGTCACCACGCGCATGTCCACCTCGCTGCCGCCTGCCACGGTCGTCCGCACCGGTCTGCGCGTCGTCGCCGAGCACGTGCGGGGGCGCCCGCTGCCGTTCATCGCCGCCGTCGGCGGCTCGCTGCTGTTCGTGGGGGGCATCATCGCGTCGTCGTTGGTGCTGGGATGGATCACCGACGAGCTGATCGTGCCCGTGGTCTCAGGTGGCGCGGACCCGGGCCGGGCGCGGCTCGCCGTGACGCTGATCATCGGTGTCGGGCTCGCGAAGGCGATCGGGGTGACGGTCCGCCGAGCCGCTGCCGCCGCGCTGCAGTACGGCACCAAGAACGACCTGCGGGAGCGGATCGTCGACCACCAGCTGCGGCTGACGATGCGGTGGTACGACCGGCATGCCACGGGCGATCTCCTGTCGATCGCGGAGGCGGACACGACCCAGGCCACCTATGTGCTGGCCCCGCTGCCGTACGGCGTTGGAGCGGCCGCACTGCTGATCGGTGCCGCGACGATCATCACCGTGACCGATCCGTGGCTCGGGTTGGCGGCGATCGTCTGGGTCATGGTCAGCGTGGCGATCAACGTGCGCGGCAGCTGGCGGATGGCCGAGCTCGGCCAACAGGTACAGCGCATGCGTGGCGCCGTGGCCACGACCGCCCACGAGAGCTTCGACGGGGCGCTGACGGTGAAGGCGCTGGGCCGCGAGGCCCTCGAGGTCGCCCGTCTTCGGCGCGACGCCGAGGCGCTGCGCGACCACCTCATCGATCTGGGTGTGCTGCGCGCGTGGTTCAACGCGGCGCAGGAGGTGCTGCCGGGGCTCATCACCGTCGTCGTGGTGGTGCTGGGCGCCTGGCGGATCTCGGCCGACGCCATCTCCGCGGGTCAGCTGGTCTCCGTGACGTTCCTGCTGTCGCTGGTGCTGCTGCCGTCACGCCTGATCGGCTTCACGCTGTGGCAGCTCGGTGACAGCGTGCCCGCGTGGCACCGCGTGCAGTCCGTGCTGACCGCCGACGATCGCATCGCCTACGGCGAACGGCGCGCGGTGTCAGCCGCCAGTCCGGCCCCGGTTGACGGGAGCGCGGTGACGTTCTCGTACGACGGCGGCCCGCCCGTGCTGTCCGACGTCGACCTCGCGATCCCGGCCGGACGCACCGTCGCCGTCGTCGGCCCGACGGGGGCGGGCAAGACCACGCTGACGTTGCTGCTCGCGCGGCTGTGGGATCCGGTCGACGGCACCATCCGCGTCGACGGGCGCGACGTGCGGGAGTTCGCGGCGGGCGAACTGCCGCGGGAGCTGGCGTACGTCGCGCAGGACGGCTTCCTGTTCGACGACACCGTCCGGGGCAACATCGCCCTGCACGACGGCCTGACGGACGACGACGTGCGCCGCGCCGCCCGGCTCGCCCGGGCGGACGGCTTCGTGTCGGCGCTGCCGGACGGCTACGACACGCGCATCGGCGAACGTGGGGTGGCACTGTCGGGTGGCCAACGGCAGCGGCTCGCGCTCGCGCGCGCACTGGCGCAGCGGCCGCGGCTGCTGATCCTCGATGACGCGACCTCGGCCGTCGACCCCTCGGTCGAGGCGGAGATCCTGCGTGGCCTGTCCCAGGCCGCGCTGCCGTCGACCGTGCTGATGGTGGCCTACCGGCCGTCGAGCATCGCGCTCGCCGACGAGGTCGCGTTCGTCGACGAGGGTCGGATCATCGCCCACGACACGCACGAGGCACTGCTGGCCCACCTCCCCGGGTACGCCCGGCTGCTGCGTGCCTACGAGGAGGACGCGGAGCGGCGGCTGCGGGCCGGTGCCGGTGGGATCGATCGTGATGGTGGTGCGTCCTCCGCCGGCCACCGGTCGACCGCCCGCGGAGGTGACCGATGACGCGCCGCAGGGGCACCGGGCGGTCGGTGAAGCGCAACCCCGGTCCGGCGGCGGACGCCGCGATCCCGACGACGACGGCATTGCGGCGCGCACTGGCGCTGGCACCGACGCTGCGCCGCGGGTTGCTGGCGACCGTGGCCTTCGGCTTCGTCGGTGCCATGGGCAGGCTGGTCGTCCCGGTCAGCCTGCAGGTCGTGATCGACCGCTACATCCTCGGCACCGACACGATCGCGATCGGTACCGTCGCCGCGTTCGGCGCGCTCGCGCTGGTCGTGTTGACGCTCACCGCGCTGGCCAACCGCCACGCGCAGGTGCGCATGAGCACCGCGTCCGCGCGGGGTCTGTGCGAGCTGCGCGTCATGACGTTCGCCCACCTGCACCGGCTGTCGCTGCTGCACGTCCAGGGCGAGCGTCGCGGTGCCCTCGTCGCGCGGGTGACGTCCGACGTGCAGGAGATCCAGCAGTTCCTCGGCTGGGGCGGCATCAACCTGATCCTCGGGGTGATGCGCGTCGTCCTGGTCATGGCGGTGATGGTCGTCTACCGCTGGGAGCTGGCGCTGGTGGTCGCCGGCATCACGTTCGGCTACGGCCTGCTGCTGCGTTGGTTCCAACGGCTGCTCCAACGGGCGTACGACCAGGTCCGCATCCGGGTCGCCGACAGCATGGCCGCGATCGGCGAGGCGATCGCCGGGCTGCCGACGGTGCGCGCCTACGGCGCCGAGCAGCGGACGCGGCGGCGTCTGCGCGACCGCCTCGCGGCCCAGTTCTCCGCCGAGTACCGCACGCACCGCACCGCCGCGGCGCTGTTCAGCAGCGGCGAGGTCTTCTCGGCGCTGGTGCAGGCGATCGTGCTGCTCGTCGGGCTCTTCGTCATCGACGGCGTGTCGGCCGGCACCCTGATCGCGTTCCTGTTCCTGGTCAACCAGTTCATCGAGCCTGTGCAGATGCTCGTGGAGACACTGGATCAGGCGCAGGTCGCGGCGTCGGGCGTCCGGCGGATCCTGCGGGTGCTCGACATGCCGGCGGACCTCGACGACCGCGAGCAGGGTCGCGACCTGCCGGCCGGCGGCCTGTCCGTCGTCGCCCGGCACCTGCGGTTCGCCTACGGTGACGGCGCCGAGGTGCTCCACGACGTGGATGTGACACTGGCGGCGGGCCGACGCATCGCCGTCGTCGGCGAGACCGGATCCGGCAAGACGACGTTCGCCAAGCTGCTCGTGCGGCTGCTGCGCCCCGACGCCGGCCGCATCCTGCTGGGCGGCGTGCCCCTGGACGACGTGGCCGCCGCGACGCTGCGCAGCAGAGTCGCGTTCGTGCCGCAGGAAGGGTTCCTGTTCGACGGCTCGCTCGCCGACAACGTCCGCTACGGACGGCCTGACGCCGATGACACCGAGGTGCGTCGGGCATTCGAAGATCTCGAGCTCGACGACTGGCTGGCCACCCGCGAGCAGGGCATCGCGACGCCGGTCGGCCAGCGTGGGGGCCAGCTGTCCGCCGGAGAGCGCCAGCTCGTCGCACTGGTGCGCGCATGGATCGCCGATCCCGACGTCCTCGTCCTCGACGAGGCGACCTCGGCCGTCGATCCCGCGCTCGACGTGCAACTGCGGCGCGCGATCGAGCGCCTGACCGCAGGCCGCACCAGCATCACCATCGCGCACCGACTGGCGACGGCCGAGAACGCCGACCAGGTCGTGGTGTTCGACGCCGGCCGGATCGTGGCCACCGGCACCCACGCCGAGCTGCTCGCCGACAGCGAGGTCTACCGTCGGCTCCACGCCGACTGGGCCAGCGGGACCACGCTGACGCCGTCCTGAGACGACCGCGGGTCCGGGGTGGAGCGGGTTACGCGCTGATGCGCGCGTGCGCCCGCGTATAGGTGCGCACCTGCTGGAGCGTGTCGCGGTCGACCACGTCGGCGACGGACCGCCGGCCCGGGAGGGCGTAGTCTCCGGCGACGCGCTCCCATCCGGTCGGCCGGACACCGAGCCGCTTGCCGAGCAGCGCGACGAGGACACGCGTCAGTCGCTCGTCGAAGCCCGGCAGCGCGCGGATCCGGTCGTAGAGGACGGACGCGTCGCCGACGCCGGTCCACAACGCCGCAGCGTCACCGTCGTAGCGGTCACGGACGTGCCGGCACAACCGGTGCACACGGCGGGCCATGACACCTGGGTAGCGGTGCAGTGCCGGAGGCTGACGGAAGCACGACTCGATCTCGGAGACCGGCAGGGACGCCACCGTGGCCGCGTCGAGATCGGTGAACAACCGCCGCGCGAGCTCGCGCGGAGCGATGTAGGCACGTTCCGTGGGGACGTGCTGGTCCAGCACGAGTCCGACCAGCAGCGCGACGTGGTTGGTGCTCAGATAGCGGTTGACCGTCGCGTCGCCGGTGAAGGCCAGGGAGGTGGTCATCGTTGCCATCGAGGAGAGCTCCAGTGACGTCCGTGTGCGACGTCATGGTGGTCCCCGTCATTGTCGGCCACCCCACGCGAACCCGACCACTGCTCAGGTGGCCGATGGTCGATCGGACCTGCACCGGAGGTGGGGTGCCGCGTGTCGAGCGCGTCGAGGCGGTCGTTCAGGGCATCCAGCTGCTCACCGACGACGAGCAGCGCCTCGTCGTCGGCGGGCCGTTCAGCCGGTCGCTGGACGCCGGCCGCGAGCTGCTCGAGGTGGCGCCCTATGGCCCGCATGGCCAGCAGATCCGCCCCGTCCGCCATGAGGGTGGTGACGACCGCCGTCGCACCGACCAGCCACAGCAGGAGGAGCCACACGAGCAGCGTCGCACCGAAGGACAGGTCGAAGACCAACGGAGGCAGGAACAGGGGCGGGAGCAGCAAGAGCACTGTGCGGACCGGGACGGATGACCGCAGGGCGGTCAGCGCCGCGTCGACGGTGCCGCGGACGCGCTCACCCGCCGACACCGGCGTCTCGATCTCCTCAGGCTCGCCGTGCATGGCCCGCGCATCGCTCGGGTCCGGTGCCTCGGCCCGCTGATGGGACGGGTCGACCAGCGTCGCCTCCCCGTGCTGTGGGGCGCCGAGCGGCCCGTCATCATCGCGCCACTCGCGCTCGACGGCACGCATCGGCCGCTCGCGGTCGGGTCCCGGCCGCGAGCGCACGGGCCGTGCACCGGATCTGTCGTACCGTCCGGCAGCACTGGAGGACCGCCCACGGTCATCCGGCCCCTGTCCGCCCGCGGATCGCGGGCACGCGTCGCTCACCGTCCGGTCACTCCCTTCGATCGCTGCACATGGGGGTCGCTGCACCGGCCGCCGCCCGTGTCCGCGCGGTGGCCCTGTCTACCGGGCCTTCGATGCTGCCGGGCACACGCGGCCCGGCACTCGACGCCACGGTGGCCGAACGGTCAGGTCGCCTCTGGTCCGGCCCGGTCCCACAGCCGCAGCCAGGCCGCAGGGGACAGCTGGCCGGGCTCATCCCCCGCAAGCTCGAACGCACGCTCGAAGCGGGCGCGGAACCGCGCGACGCCGGCGCGCAGTGCCAGCTCGGGGTCGACCTCGAGGTGGCGGGCGAGCGCAACGACGGCGAGGAGCAGATCGCCCACCTCGTGCGCCTGCCGCTCGTCGGACGCCGCCGCCACCTCGTCAAGCTCCTCGCGCACCTTTGCGACGGCGCCGTCGACGTCGGGCCACACGAACCCGTGCCTGGCCGCACGTCCCTGGACCGCCACGGCCAGCGCCACCGAGGGCTGCCCCTCGACGATGCCGTCGAACACGCCGTCGCGCTCGGGCTTCTCGGCGGCCTTGAGCTGCTCCCAGTTGGCCATCACCGATGCCGCGGAGTCAGCTCGGGCGTTCCCGAACACGTGCGGGTGACGGCGCACCAGCTTGTCGACGATGCCACGTGCAACCGCATCGATGTCGAAGCGCTCGTCGTCGTCGGCGATCTGCGCGTGGAACACGACCTGTAGCAGCACGTCACCGAGCTCCTCGGCGATGTCGTCGGAGGTGCCGTCAGTGATCGCCGCCAGCAGCTCGTAGACCTCCTCCACCGCGTAGGGCGCGAGGCTCGCGTGGTCCTGCTCACGGTCCCACGGGCAGCCGTCGGGACCGCGCAGCCGGCGTTCGACCTCGACGAGCTCGAGCAGGGTCACGCCCGGCGGAGCGACCCCGAAGTAGACGACCTCGACCTCGATCTGGCTGCGCGCGGCCTCGAACCCCAGCGAGCGGGTGAACCCCTCGCTGTCGCCGGGGCCATACACGTACGCTGTCGCGCCGGCCTCACGCACCCGGTCGATGATCCACGAGACCCGCGCGCGCTGGATCGGATCGACACCGCCGAGCAGGTCACGACGGCTGAGCGCGGCCGGCTCGGCGGGCTCGGGCACGATCTCGTGGCGCAGGTCGGCGTTGACCAGGTGGGCGACCATCGGGTGCGCGGCATCGCCGACGAGTATGAGGTCAGTCGACGACAGGGCGCTCCACGCGTGCAGCGG
This sequence comes from Euzebyales bacterium, assembly GCA_036374135.1. Classification (NCBI taxonomy): domain Bacteria; kingdom Bacillati; phylum Actinomycetota; class Nitriliruptoria; order Euzebyales; species Euzebyales bacterium. Next base: position 76,231 of record DASUUK010000068.1, on the reverse strand, counting down.
CAGCAGGCCCGGCAGCTGGTCGACCGTGTCGATCAGGACCAGACGCGCAGGTGCCGCGACCGCGCCGGTCAAGGAGCTTCGGTGGGCGTCTCGTTGCCGGTCGGCTCCTCGCCGCCCGCGATCGCGAGCGGATCGAACGGCGCGACCGCCAACGCGTCGGGATCCCACTGCCCGTACCGCGGGTTGACCTCGATCGGGACGTCGGCGATCTCCTGCTGGATGTACTCGGCGAGGTTGGTCGATGCGCCGATCTCATCCTGCAGCAGCGCCTGGGTCTGCTGATCGCGCAGCTGCTGCATCAGGAACTCCTCCGACAGGCCCTGCTCGGCGATGGCGGCCTGCAGGGCCTCCTCGCTGCCGACCTGGTCGACGAGATCCTGGCGGGCGGCGGCCACCTCCTCGTCGTTGACCGATAGGCCCTCCTGCTCGGCGACCACCGCCAGGATCTCGGACCTGACGAACTGGGTGACGAGCTGCGTCTGCGCGTCGAGCACGAACTGGCCGCTGGTGTCACCCTGCGACTGCTGCTGGAACGCCGAGCTGTTGCGGATCGACGCGAGCATCTCGTCGATGTCGGTCGCCGGGATCGCGCGGTCGCCGACGGTCGCGGCGGTCGAAGGGTCGCCGGTGCCGGTCAGTGAGCAGGCCGTCGCCATCAGCACCACGAGCACGACGGCCAGTCGCTGCGCAAGGGTTGTCACGAAGTCGCTCCTGCGTGCCGAGATGGGGCGTCAGTGTAGTGGCGCACCGGCCGGCCGGCTGAACGCCCCGACCGTCACTGGCGACGGCGTCCGAGCACGGCCTTGAGCTCGCGCGCGACCCATCCCACGAGCTCCACGTCGCCCGGCGGCATCGGCAACTCGAGCGCACCCGCCACCTCGTTCCACAACGCCCGCGGACGTTCGCGGCGGAGGCGGACCCGCTGGGACTCGGAGAGGTGCACCGGTTGCACGCGGACGGTCCGGCGCGGGGTGACCCCGATCTCGGTGATGCCCCAGCGCCGGGCGGCGGCGCGGAGCGCGGCGATCGTGATCAGCCGCGTGGCCGGCTCGGGAAGTGAACCGTACCGGTCGGTGAGCTCGTCGGTCACGTCCCGCGCGCCGGCACCGTCGCGGATGCCGGCGATGCGCCGGTACGCCTGCAGCCGCAGTCCCTCGTCGGCGATGTATTCCGGCGGCAGGTGGGCGTCGACGGGAAGGTCGATCGAGATCTCCGCGGCCTGCGCGCGCTCGCGTTCCGCGGCAGCGGGATCGCGCAGCTCCGCCATCTCCTCACGCATGAGCTGGGCGTACGCCTCGAAGCCGACCGTGGCGATGTGGCCGGACTGGTCGGCCGACAGCACGCTGCCCGCACCACGGATCTCAAGGTCGCGCAGCGCGATCGACAGCCCCGACCCCGGGCCGGTGTGGGTGGCCAGCGTCTCCAGCCGCGTGTAGGCCTCCTCGGTCAGCGCCCGCCGCTCGGCATGGAACATGTAGGCGTAACCGCGCACGACCGAGCGGCCGATGCGGCCCCGCAGCTGGTACAGCTGCGCCAGCCCGAGCAGGTCGGCGCGTTCGATGATCAACGTGTTGGCGTTGGGGATGTCCAGCCCGCTCTCGATGATCGTCGTGGACACGAGCACGTCGAACTCGCGCTCCCAGAAACGGATCATGATGCGTTCGAGCTCGGACTCGGCCATCTGCCCGTGGGCGATCTCGACCCGCGCGCCGGGCACCAGGTCACGCACGGCCTGGGCGGCCGCGGAGATGGTCGACACCTGGTTGTGCAGCCAGAACACCTGGCCCTCGCGCAGCAGCTCCCGACGTATCGCCAACGCCGCCATCGACTCGTCGAACGGACCGACGTGGGTGACGATCGGCTGTCGTTCCTCGGGCGGCGTGTCGATCGTCGACAGGTCGCGGATGCCCGTGATGGCCATCTCCATCGTCCGCGGGATCGGCGTCGCCGTCATCGTCAGCACGTCGACGCTGGTGCGCAGCTGCTTGAGCTTCTCCTTGTGCGCGACCCCGAAGCGCTGCTCCTCGTCGACGACGACCAGCCCCAGGTTGCGGAACTCGACGTCGCTCGACAGCAGCCGGTGCGTCCCGATCACCAGATCGACGGTCCCGGCCGCCACACCGTCGAGCACCTCCCGCTGCTTGGCCGGACCGGCGAACCGCGACAAGGTTTCGATGCGGACAGGGAACCCGGCGAAGCGCTCGGCGAACGTCTCGCCGTGCTGCTGGGCCAGCAGCGTGGTAGGCACGAGCACCGCGACCTGACCACCGTCGAACACCGCCTTCGCCGCGGCGCGCACGGCGATCTCGGTCTTGCCGAATCCGACGTCGCCGCAGATCAGGCGGTCCATCGGGATCGGCGCCTCCATGTCGCGCTTGACCTCGTCGATCGCGGCCTGCTGGTCGGGGGTCTCGACGTGCGCGAACGCCTGTTCCAGCTCGCCCTGCCACGGCGTGTCCGGAGCGAACGCGGCGCCGGGCGCGTGCATGCGCGCCTGGTACAGGCGCAGCAGCTCGCCGGCCATCTCGCGGACCGCCTTGCGGACCTTGCCCTTCGCGCGCTCCCAGTCGGTGCCGCCCATGCGCATGACGCGTGGATCCTCACCGCCGATGTAGGGTGCGAGCGCATCGACGTTGTCGCTGGGGACGAACAGGCGGTCGCCGCCGGCGTACTCGACGATCACGTAGTCGCGCGTCAGCCAGCCGGCGGCCTGTCCTCCCACCGCGGTGGTCGGGCCGCGCAGCTGACGGGTCGTGATGCCGCGGTAGACACCGACGCCGTGGACGGCGTGCACGATCGGGTCTCCCGGCGCGAGGTCGAGCACCGTCGCCTGGGCGGTCCGCTTGCTGGGCAGGCGGCGGCCGGCGCGCGAGCGGCGGGGACCGAACAGGTCCCACTCACCCAGCAGCGCCACACCAAGCTCAGGTGCCACGAAACCGTCGCGCAGCTGGGACTCGGTGATCGCGATCCGCTCATCGGTCACCGTGTCGACGACCGGCGCGGCGAGACCGTGCTCACGCAGGACCTCGCCGAGCCGCACGGCCGAGCCATGGCCGGCGGTCGTCAGCACGACACGCACGTCGTCGCGGGTCAGCTCGGCCACCCGTCGGGCGGCCTCGGCGACGTCACCGCGGAACGAGTCCCACGGGCGCCCCGCGATGTCCGGCGGACCGAACGGATCGAGCGTCCAGAGGTCACCGGTGAAGCGGTCGGTGATCTGCTTGTACTCGCCGAAGCCGACACCGTCGTCGCGGATGAGGCCGCCGCCGGCCTCCGACCAGCCCGCGATCGCGAGCGCCTCCGCCTGCTCGTGCAGCTCCGCGCCGCGTCCCTCAAGCCGTGCGGGGTCGACCAGCACCATCCCGGTGCCGGCCGGCATGAGCTCGGGCAGCCAGGCCGGAGCGGGCTGCATCGCCGTGATGAGCGATTCGGCGCCCTCGAACACGATGCCGTCGGCCAGCATGCCGAGACGGTCGGCGAGCTCGGGGAGCCTCGGCGCGAGCGCCCGCGCCGTGCCGGCGGTCTCGTCGTCGAGCACCAGCTCGCGCGCGGCGTACACGTCGACCGTGTCGACGGACTCCAGTGCCCGCTGGTCGGCCACGCCGAACCAGCGGAGCTGATCGACGTCGTCGCCCCAGAACTCGACGCGCACGGCGTGGTCGTCGCTCGAGCCGAAGATGTCGACGATCCCGCCGCGGACGGCGAACTCACCGCGCTGGCCGACCATGGTCGTGCGCACATAGCCGAGCGTCGCCAGCTCGCGCACGAGCTGGTCGAGGCCGCCGTCGTACGACGACGACAGCCGGATGGGACGTCGCTCCGCCAGGCGTCGATCCATCGGCTGGAGCAGCGCGCGCACCGGTGCGACGAGGGCGTCCAGCTCCCCCGCGGCCAGGCGGTCGAGTGCGCGCAGCCGCGTCCCGACGGTCGCCGGCTGCGGCGACAGCCGTTCGTGGGGCAGGGTCTCCCACGCCGGGAACAGCGCCACGCGATCGACGCCGACGAACGCGCCGAGCCCGTCGACGAGCTGCTCGGCGTCACGCGCCGTCGGGGTCACGATCAGCAGTGGGCGCGCCGACCCGGCCAGCAACGCGCACGTGACCGGCCGCAGCGCCGGACCGACGTGGAGCGCGCCGGGCAGCAGCAGGTCGGGATCGACCGTCGAGCGGACGATCTCTGTCAGCCGCGCGAGCGGTGCGGTGCCCCTGGTCACGCCGTCGGCACGTCGGTGCGTGCAGGGATCGGAGCGTGCGACGAGCCGCCGCGTGAGGGGATCATGCTCCAATGGTGACATGGCCGCGGAGCAGCGGCGCCACCGGACCGGCCCCGTCGGTCATGCGCGCATCGCACCGGCGCGGGTGACGCCGACGCGGTCACGCGGGGGCTACGGCGGAGCGGTGCGTCCGCGCTGGCACGATGTGGGCATGCTTCGGCGATGGTCCGGTGTGGCGCGCAGCGTGATGACCGACACCCTGCGGCGTGCACGGGGCCACGATCTGATGCTGCTGGCCGCAGGTCTCACGCTGTACGCGGGCATCGCGATCGTGCCGCTGCTGCTGCTCGGTCTGTACGGCGCCGGGCTGGTCGCCGGCCCAGATCGCGTCGCCACGCTCGTGCGCGACCTCGCCGCGTTCGCCCCGTCGGACATGGGCGCCCGCCAGATCGTGCGCACGCTCGCCGACGCCGGGCCGAGGCTCGGCATCGGCTCGCTGATCGCGTCGCTTCTGGCTGCCACGACGTACGGGGAGGGGATGTTGCGCGCCGTCGATGCGCTTGAGGGCGCGCAGCGCACGAACCGCACGCTGCTGGGCCGCGTGCGGGTCCTGCCGTACGTCGGCGTGTTCCCCCTCGTCACGGTTGCGGGGCTGCTGACGGTCGCGGCGCTGCCGGACATGCTGGGCGGCGGCACGACCGGCCAGGTGCTCGGTGTCTACCTCACGTTCTGGATCGGCTGGTTGTCGGCGACGGTGCTGCTGATCGTCCTCTACCGGCTGTTCGCCAGCCGGAGCCTGCGCTGGAGCGCGACCGTGTGGGGGTCGCTGGCCACGGGATCGTTCCTGGCCGGCATGTCGCTGGGGTGGATCCTCGTGCTGCGCTACGGCATCGCCGTGGGTCGCGCGTTCGGTGGCTCGATGGACGTCGGACGGGTGGTCCTGTTCACCATCTACCTGCTGCTGGTCCAGGTCACCGTGCTCGTGGGCTACCTTCTGGTCCTGTCGATCGACGCGCACCTGTCCCCCACCCCGACAGATGCCCACCACCCCGAACCATGACCACCCGCGCCGAACTCCGGGGTGGCGGCGTTCAGGCGGGGTGCGGGGCGTGGTGGATGTTCTGGGCGGCCTCGAGGCCGTCGGTCACCAGGTCGCGTGTCGCGGCGGCGGCCCGGTGGACCGTGTCGATCGCGGTGCCGTGCAGACGTGATGGGATCCGGGCCAGCACGTAGCTCGCCGCGTCCTGTTGTCCCGGCGGACGCCCCACGCCGATCCGCACGCGCAGGAAGTCGCGGCCGCCACACCGGTGGATGATGTCGCGCACGCCGTTGTGGCCGCCGGGTCCACCGCCGCGCTTGAGGCGGACGGACCACGCCTCCAGATCGATGTCGTCGTAGACGACGACCAGGCGGTCCAGACCCAGCTTGTAGAAGCGCAGCGCCCGCTGGACCGGCCCGCCGGAGTTGTTCATGTAACCGCTCGGGACGAACAGCGTGACGGCCGGCCCACCCGGGCCGATCCGCCCGTCAGCGGCGACCCCGCCCGCACGGTGGCGCTTCAGCCGCAGGCCGAGGTCCTCGGCGAGCTCCCGCACCGCGTCGGCGCCGAGGTTGTGGCGCGTGCCGCCGTACTCGCCGGCCGGGTTGCCCAGACCGACGATCAACGTGCGGTCCTCCACCGCGGAGGTCGAACGGAACCGGCGACTACTCGTCGCTGGAGCCGCCGTCGCCGCCACCCTCCTCGGAGGCCTCGACGTCGCCGGCGTCGGAGGGAGCCGCCTCGTCGCCCAGGGCGCCCTCCAGGGCGTCCTCGGCCACCTCGTCCTCGGGCACCTCGGCCTGGGGCACGTAGACCGAGACCACCGCGTAGTCGGGGTCGTCGAGGAGCTCGACACCTTCGGGCAGCGGCAGGTCTCCGAGGCGCTTGACGTCACCGACCTGCATGTCGGAGATGTCGAACTCGACGCTGTCGGGCACCTCCAGCGGCAGGACCTCGACCGGGACGTTGAACCGGACCTGGTCGACGACGCCACCCTCGTCGGCTCCGGGCGCGTCGCCGACGAGGTGGATCGGCACGTCGACAGTGACCTTGCGCGCGCGGTCGACGACCACGAAGTCGACGTGCATGATCTCGCGCCGCACCGGGTGGCGCTGGAGCTGGCGCGCCAGTGTCAGGTGCGTGTCGCCGTCGACCTCCAGCCTGATCAGTGCGTTGAGACCGGCATCGGTGCGCAGCGCGTGATAGAGCTCGAGCGCGTCGACCGACACCGGGGTCGCCCGGAGGCCCGCGCCGTAGGCGATCGCGGGCACGCGCCCGGCGCGTCGCAGGCGGCGTCCCTCGCCCTTGCCGCCGCCCTCGCGGGCCTCCGCGGTGAGCGTCACCTGGTCAGCCATCGCCTGCACTCCTTGAGATCACTGCTCGAAGACGAGAATCCTTGAACCCGTTGTGTGGGCAAGCGAACGCGGGGCCCGGCACCGGGGGAATCGCCAGTGTAGGCAGGCCGCCCGACGGCCACAACTTCGAGGAACGTACGTCTGGAGGACCGTCTACGCCGGACGCCGCGAGCGTCGCGCCCTCTACTCGGGCGCCGGGATGGTCAGTTCCAGGCCGACCCGCAGCGGCGCGTACGGATCGATGTCGTTGGCCTGTGCGATCAGCGCCCACCCGTCCGGTGAGTCGTAGAACTGCTCCGAGATCTTGGTGCCCGTGTCGCCCGCGACCACCGTGTAGGTCGTCGGGAAGTCACCGTCGGCACCCTGGTTGCCGCCACGGCCCTGGTTGCCGCCACCCTGGTTGCCGCCACCCTGGTTGCCGCCACCGTCGCCCGATGCCACCGCCTCGCTCGCGACCTCTGACGGCGTCCCGTCGGCCGCCGCGGCAGGCTCCGACGCGTCCTCGCCGAACACGATCGTGTCGGTGACGGTGTCGAGCAGCATCGGCACGACGATCAGCACGACGACGAGCATGATGGCCAGGGCTCCCAGCCAGCGCAGGGGTGCCGACAGCTCCACGTGGTCTCCTTACGTTCGAAGGCGCGCGTGTCCCGCGCGGATCACTGGTTGCGGTCGTCGAACAGTTCGCTGACGGATTCGTCCTCGAAGATCGCCTTCATCGTGCTGGCCACGATCGGAGCGATCGACACGACCTCGATCTTGGCGCAGTTGCAGGCGTCGGGGATCGGCATGGTGTTGGTGACCACGACCGTGTCGATCGCCGACTTCGCCAACCGCTCGCACGCGGGGCCCGACAGCACCGGATGGGTGGCGGCGACCACGACCCGCGCCGCTCCGCGGTTCATGAGTGCCTCGGCGGCCCCGCAGATGGTGCCGGCGGTGTCGATCATGTCGTCGACCAGCACGCAGGTCCGTCGCTCCACGTCGCCGACGACCGCCAGCGTGCGCGCCACGTTGTGCGCCTCGCGGGTCTTCGCCAGGAACGCCAGTTGCGCGCTCGGCAGCATCGCCTGGTACTTCGAGGCCAGCTTGACACCGCCGGCGTCGGGTGACGCGATCACCAGATCCTGGTCCGGGAAGCGCTCGGCCAGCCAGTTCACCAGCAACGGCAGCGCGGTCAGGTGATCGAGCGGCTTGTCGAAGAACCCCTGGATCTGCCCGGTGTGCAGGTCGACCGACACGACGCGATCGGCACCGGCCGTGGTCAGCACGTCGGCGAGCAGGCGGGCGGTGATCGCCTCGCGGGACCGGGCCTTGCGGTCCGCGCGCGCGTACCCGTAGTACGGGCACACGGCGATGATGCGCTTGGCCGACGCGCGCTTGGCCGCGTCGATCATGATCAGCTGCTCCCAGATGTTGCTGTTCACCGGGGCGCTGTGGGTCTGGATGAGGAAGACGTCGCTGCCGCGCACGTTCTCCCGGAAGCGCACGTACAGCTCGCCGTTGGAGAACTCGTGGATGTCGACCGAGCCGAGTCGCATGCCCAGGTGGTCGACGACCTCCCGGGCCAGCTCCGGATAGCCGCGGCCTGAGAACACCTGCATCCGCTTCTTCGTGATGACCTCCATCGGTGTGCCTCAGCCCTCGTGGGCCGCACGCCGGCGCTCGGCGTAGCCCTCGACGATGCGTTGTTCGGTGCGTTCGACGGCGAGCGCGCCCGCGGGCACGTCGGTCGTGATCACCGATCCGGCGCCGGTGTACGCGTCATCACCCACCTTGACCGGTGCGATGAGCATCGTGTCCGACCCGATCCTCACCCGATCACCGATCGTCGTCTGGTGCTTGCGGTAGCCGTCGTAGTTCACCGTGACCGTCGCGGCCCCGACGTTGGTGTCGGTCCCGATCACGGTGTTGCCGATGTAGGACAGGTGCGGGACCTTGCTCCCAGGCCCGATCACCGACTGCTTGACCTCGACGAACGCGCCGGCCTTGGCACGGTCGGACAGCTCGGCGCCGGGGCGCAGATAGGAGAACGGGCCGACGTTCGCCGACGGCCCGACGGATGCCGACAACGCCACCGAGTAGGTGATCGTGGCATCGGCGCCGACGGTCGTGTCGACCAGCCTCGTGTCGGGCCCGACCGTCGCCCCGGACGCGACCCTGGTGTGGCCCTCGAGGTGGGTGCCCGGCAGCAGCGTGACGTCGGGCTCGATGACGCAGTCGGCGTGCACGTACGTGGTCGCCGGGTCGACGACGGTGACGCCGTCGAGCATCAGCTGGTCGAGCATGCTGGCCCGCAGCACCTGTCCGGCGCCTGCGAGCTGGCCACGGTCGTTGACCCCGCGGACGCTGACGGCCGGGGCGTGCACCGCGACGACCCCGCCGGCGACCAGCGGAGCGATGACGTCGGTCAGGTACTCCTCACCCTGCGCGTTGTCCGTCGACAGCCGGCCGAGCTCGCGTCGCAGCGCGGCGGCCGCGAACACGTACATCGACACGTTGACCTCGCGCACGGCCCGCTCGTCCGGTGTGGCGTCGCGTTCCTCGACGACGCGCGACACCGCCCCGTCCCGGTCGCGCAGGATCCGTCCGTAGCCGGTCGGATCCCCGAGCTCGGTGACCATCATCGCGGCGGCGTGGCCGCGCTGCGCCGCGAAGATCTCCTCCAGTGGCGCACCGGCGATCATCGGCGCGTCGCCGGGCACGACCAGCACGCTGTCGATCCCGTCCAGCGCGCCGGCGTCGAACGCGGTGCGCACGGCGTGACCGGTCCCCCGCTGCTCGGCCTGCTCGACGATCATCAGGGGCAGGTCCGGCACCTGTCCCGCCTCGTCGGCGACGCGGTCACCCTGGTGGCCGACGACCACGACGACCACGTCCAGGTCCAGCGGGCGCAACGCGTGCAGCACCCATCTGAGCAGGGAGCGACCCGCGACGGGGTGCAGGACCTTGGCGAGGTCGGACCTGAAGCGGGTTCCTCTTCCAGCGGCCAGGACGACGGCTGCGCGGGTCATGAGATGATCTCTCGACTTCGACGGCTCAGCGGGCTGTGCACTGTGGCTGGGAGGGAAGGGATCGAACCTTCAACTCCGACTCCAAAGGACGGCGTGATGCCATTTCACCACCTCCCATCGCCCGCTGCGGAGCACGCGTGCGGGGATGGCGATTACTCTAACGTCCGCAGCAGCGGCCCGGTGTCGGACTGGTTGACGCCGCGCACCAGCTCGGGACCGCCGGCGGGTGACGTCGCGACGATCGCGTCGGGGCACCATTGCCCGATCTCGAGGGCCAGCGTATGCGCCGCTGCCTCGTCGGCGGCCAACGCGAGCATCGTGGGACCGCTACCGGCCAGGACGGCCGTCAGCGCGCCCGCCTCGACCAGGTGCCGCTTGCGGTCCGCCAGGCGCGGGCGCAGTGCGAAGGCGGCGTCCTCCAGCTCGTTGTGGAGTGCCGCGGCGAGCTGCCGCGGATCGCTGGAGCGCACCGCGTAGAGCACGTCGTCGGGCCGGGTGTCGCGTGGGCGCGAGCGTCGATCCCACATGCGGTACACGTCGGCGGTGGACAACGGCTCGGCATCCGGACAGATCACCCAGTGGAACGGTCCGCGCGCCAGGACCGGCGTGACCTCCGTGCCACGCCCCGACCCCAGCGCGGTGCCACCGGTCACACAGAACGGCACGTCCGAGCCCAGGTCGGCCGCGACCTCGCGGAGCTGTTCGACGGTCAGCCCGCAGCGCCACAGCCGGTTCAACGCGACGAGCACCGCGGCGGCGTCGGCGGAACCACCCGCCATCCCCGCGGTCATCGGGATCTGCTTGTCGAGGTCGATGACGGTGCGCACCGCATCGCGTTCGACGCCACCGGCGGCGGGCACGATGCCGCTGAGCCGGCCGAGGCGCAACGCCGCCTGCAGTGCGAGGTTGTCACGCCCCTGCGGCACGGCGGGGTCCGCCCACAGCTCGACCCGCATCCTGCTGCGGGCGGCCGGGTGGTGGCGACGCCCGGGCAGGCCCAGGAGGGCGATCCGCAGCTGGTCGTACAACGACACCGTCTGGAACACGGTGACCAGATCGTGGAACCCGTCGGCCCGACGACCGCGCACGGCGAGGTACAGGTTCAACTTCGCGGGGACGCGGATGCGCAGTGCGGTGCCGTGGGTTCCGTCTGCAGCCACCGATGCGAACTCCCGGCGTCGGCGATCCGGCGGGCGCGGCCGGGCGGATCAGGTGATCGGCGAGTCATGGTAGGGCGAACGGGACGCCGTCGGCAATGTGGCGATTGCGCAGTGCATCCGCCAGGTCACACCACGTCGACAACGGCAGGCGTTCCGCCCGAACATCGGGCGACAGACCCACATCCGCCATCGCGTCGTCGACGATCCCGGGTGACAACAGCGGCGCCAGGGCGTTGCGCAGCCGCTTGCGTCTCTGCGTGAAACCCTGGTCCACGACGGCCAGGACCGTCGCCCGCGGCACGGCGTAGGGCCACGCGCACGGTTCGAGCGCGACCGTCACCGAGTCGACACCGGGCACGGGGTGGAACGCCCGCCGGCTGATCCGCGCGCTCACGCGGGCGTGCGCGTACGCCGCGACCTTCAGGCTGACGGCGCCGAAGTGCGGGTCGCCGACGGACGCCGTCCAGCGCTGGCCGACCTCACGCTGGACCATCACGTCCAGGCGCTCGAAGTGCTCGAGCGCCAGCGTGTCGAGCGTCACCGCCGTGCCGATCACGTACGGCAGGTTCGCGACGACCGACGCCGGCGCCGGGACCTCCGCGACGAGGTCGACGTCACGGACGTCGGCGTGGATCAGACGTACGCCCGGGTCGTCGCCCACGACCTCGGCCAGGGCGCGGACCATGCCCGCGTCGATCTCGATCGCCGTGACCGTCGCACCGACCTCGCGCAACGCGAGCGTCAGGCTGCCGAGCCCGGGCCCGATCTCACAGACGCGGTCGCCGGGGCCGAGCCCGGCGTCGGAGACCATGCGGCGCAGCGTGTTGTGATCGATCACGAAGTGCTGGCCGAGCCGCCGGCTGGGTGCCAGCCCGTGCCGCCGCAGCAGGTCGCGCACCTGCGTCGCGGTGAGCAGCGGTCGCGGCGGCGCACTCACGCCGCCGTGTCGGCGGCGGGCAGCGCGAACGCCCGCCGCGCGTTCGCGCTGGTCAGCTGACCCATCTGCTCGGCGCTCATGCCGTGGACCTCACCCAGCGTCGCTGCGATCAGCGGCACGCGTGCGGGTTCGTTCGTCTCGCCCCTGTGGGGGTGCGGCGACAGGTACGGCGCATCGGTCTCGGTGAGCAGCAGTTCCGGGGCGGCGGCGCCGGCCGCGTCGCGCAGACCCGGCGCGTTGCGGAACGTGACGGTGCCGGCGAACGACAGGTACCAACCGTGCTCCACGCACTGCTTGGCGAAGTCGAGGTCGCCGGAGAAGCAGTGGAACACGACCCTGTCCGGCGCCCCGTACGTCGTCAGCACGTCGAGCACGTCCGCATGCGCGTCTCGGCAGTGGATGACCAGCGTCTTGCCGAGGCGGCGCGCCAGGTCGATGTGCGCCCGGAACGAGCCGCGCTGCTGTTCGCGCGGCGAGTGGTCGCGGTAGTAGTCGAGCCCTGTCTCGCCGATCCCCACGACCCGTGGGTGCGCGGCCAGCTGCGCGAGCCGATCGAGCACCGCATCGGTCGCCTCGATCGCGTTGTGCGGATGGATGCCGACCACAGCCCACACCGCCGGCAGCGCGCCGGCCGTCTGGACGCACTCGGCCGACGACGCGAGATCGACGCCGACGGTCAGCATCGTGTCGACGCCCGCGTCGACGGCGCGCTCGACCATGGCGTGGGGCAGCGCACCCTCCACCATCTCAAGGTGGCAATGCGTGTCGACGTACACCGTGCGGACCCTTCGCACCGGCCGGTCGGCTCGTGAGCGCGGGTGGCTCGAGGCCCGCGCGCAGCGAAGCCTAGCAGTGCGCCCGACACGTCAGTGGTGGCGGTCAGCGCTCGCGGATGGCCAGTACCAGCACGGCCGCGAGCACCAGCAGCCCGGCACCGATCAGCCACGCGGCGGGGATGCCCGCAGCCGCCGCTACGCGCGTCAACGTCAGGCCCGCGATCACGTTGCCCAGCTGTTCGGACAGCGACTGCACCGAGACCATGGTCGCCCGATGGCTCGACGGGACCCGGTCGTGCAGCAGCTCGGCCTCGACCACGCTGCGCATCGCGCCGGTCGTGTAGACCGCGACGAACGCCGCGACCGCGACCGCGAACGTGTCGGCCGAGGCCAGCATGACCATCGCGCCCGCAGCGCCGGCGAGTGCGAGCGAGCCGACCCGCGCGGGCTTGTGCGCGAGCGAGCCGGGCAGCCGGTCGGCGAGCCACGCCCCGACGCCCGCGCCGAGGCTCATGGCGACGACGACGTAGCCGAACGTCTGGGTCGCTCTCGACGTACCACCCAACAGCGTCGCGAAGCGCGGCTGCCACAGCACCTCGACGCCGACATAGGCGATCGCCGCCGTCACGAACACCGCGATGAGCAGGCGCAGGTCATGGCTGCCGGTCGCGAGGCGGATCCCGTCGTTGACCACCTCGGGCACCGAACGCGCCGTCGTGGTCCAGCGTCCGGCGCGGGCCCGCGTCGGCTCACGCACGAGGACCAGCACCGCGGCGAAGCTGACCACCTCCGCGATCAGCGCGCCGTAGATCGGCAGCGTCAGCTGGGACACCGGGCCGTCGACCGGCAGGTCGGCCCCGACGGTGGGCAGCACCGCCGAGGCGGCCGCGCCGGACGCGATGGCCACGCCCTCGACGAGCCCGGCGGCGGCCAGTCCGCGACGCAGCGCGACCGTGGGCTCGATCGCGCGCACGGCGTCGACGTACCACGACTCGAGCGGCCCGGTGAGCAGCGCGCGACCGACCCCGCCGCCGAACGCGCCCAGCACGAAGTGCCACGGCTGCGTGCCGAACGCCAGCGCCGCGAGCAACGCCGCGTCGGCGACCGTGGCGACGAGCAGCACCGGTCTGCGGCCGACGGCGTCGGCCAGCCCGCCGGTCGGCAACTCGAGCAACGCGGTCGTCACGCCGTAGGTGGCGAAGACGATGCCCACGGTCGGCAGGTCGAGCCCACGTTCCGTGGCGATCAGCACCAGGATCGGCAGGGCGAACCCGATCGGCAGCCAGCGCAGGCCGTGGCAGATCAGGAACGCCCGCGTGACCCGGCTGATCTCGTGCCGGACACCTGGTGGGCGCTCAGCCGTCGTCATCGGCGTCGCCCTTCCGCCCGGCGGACGGACGATCGACAGGCACACCCGCGACCTCGCGCACCGGGAACGCCAACAGGTGCAGGCGCACGTGTTCCGCGTCGTCGGGCACGGGCGCATCGCCGTCACGCCGCGCGATCGTCGTGCGCAGCGCGTCCTCGATCAGGTCGTGCATCGCGGTCGTCAGCGCGCGGAGCTCGTCGGCGGTCGCGAGCAGGTAGTAGTCGGACCGGTCGGCCGTCTCGCGCCACGTCGGTGACCAGCGGTGGCGCTCGGCACTCCACGTCGCCGCCTCGCGTTCGCGCACACGGTCCGAGTACGACTCGAGCCAGGCGGCAGCGGGCGCGACGTCGGTGTCGTCGAAGTCGGTGGACTGGAACGAGCTGACGTCGTGCGCGGCACGCCACCAGCGGTCGCGGCCACTCCCCCGGTCAGGCAGCTCGTCGACGAGCCCGGCGGAGGCGAGCGTCCGCAGGTGGTAGCTCGTGAGCCCGCTCGACTCGTCCAGCCGCTCCGCGAGGCGCGTGGCAGTGGACGGTCCGTTGATCCGCAGCGCGCCGAGGATCCGCAGGCGCAGCGGATGCGCCAGCGCCTTCAGGCGGGCGGCGTCCAGCTCGACGTGACGTGGTTCCATGGCGCCATCGTACGACCACCAAGAAAAGTTTGCAAAGATTCCTTTGGATAGGTGGCGAGCGGCCTGGTCTCGGGACCGCACTCGCGGCTCGTCTCCCGCAAGCCGTGCGCAGGGGAACGCGCTCCGACGACGTGACGGCGATCTACGTCCACAATGACCTGATGGCCGTCGGCGTCCTGCATGCGGCGGCGGACCGTGGCCTCAGCGTGCCGGATTGATCTCGCGGTCATCGGCAGCGACGACAGCCCGATCGCCGCACACCACCCCGCCGCTGACGACGGTGCACCTGCCGTTCATCGAGACGGGTGCGGTAGCGGTGCGGTTGCTGCTCGAGCAGCTCGCGACGCCGAGACGCCACCGATCCCGACGTTCGCCGATCCGCGGCGTCAGTCCCCCAGCCGCGGGAACAGCACGTCACCGCGCGTAGTCTGCGCGCCGACCGGCATGGCGCCCTGCTCGGCCGCCACGGGGAACCGCTGCGCCGCGAGGTCGTCGTCTCCGCCCAGCTTGGCCCACAACGCCCCGGCGGCGTCGGGCATCACCGGCGAGATCAGCACCGCGATGATCCGTAGCGCGTCGACGCAGGTGTACAGCGTGGTGTGGAGCCCGTCGATGTCGCCGGCCTTGCGCTGCTTCCACGGGGCCCGCGCCTCGACGTAGCGGTTGACGCCCGACACGAACGTCCACACCGCACCCAGCCCGGCCTTGAAGTCGAGGTCGTCGAACGCGCGGATGCCCTCGGTGGCCACCTGCAGGTCGGCGGCCAGCCGCTGTTCGGGCTCCCCCGGATCCCCGGTCGGCTCGGGCACGGCGCCGTCGCAGTACGACCCGACCATGTTGAGCACGCGGTTGACCAGGTTGCCGAGGTCGTTCGCCAGATCCGCCGTGTAGCGGTCGGTCATCGACTCCCACGAGAACGTCCCGTCCTGACCGAACGAGATCTCGCGCAGGAAGTAGTAGCGGTAGCAGTCCCGCCCGAAGTGGTCGACCAGTGTCGCCGGGGCGATGCCCGTCGCGTTGGACTTGCCCATCTTCTCGCCGCCCACCAGCAGGAAGCCGTGGGCGTACACCTGCCGCGGCACGTCCACGCCTGCGGCCAGCAGCATGGCCGGCCAGTACACGGCGTGGAACCGCAGGATGTCCTTGCCGATCAGGTGCACGTCCGCGGGCCACCGGTGGGCGAAGTCGCCGTTGTCGCCGTAACCGGCCGCGGTGACGTAGTTCAACAGGGCGTCGAACCACACATAGAACACGTGGCCGGGTTCCCACGGCACCGGCACACCCCAGTCGAAGGCGCTGCGGGAGGCCGAGATGTCCTCGAGCCCGGCGGCGACGAACGAGCGGACCTCGTTGAGGCGGACCGCTGGACGTACGAACTCCGGGTGCTCGTCGTACAGCTCGAGCAGGCGGTCACCGTACTTCGAAAGCCGGAAGAACCAGTTCTCCTGCTCGAGCCGTTCGACCGGGCGGCGGTGGATCGGGCACAGCTCGCCGTCCACCAGCTCCTCGACCGTGTAGTACCCCTCGCAGCGCACGCAGTACGGACCCGCGTAGGTGTCGGTGTACAGGTCACCGTTGTCGTACAGACGCTGCATGAACTCCTGCACGCGCTTGGTGTGGCGGGGCTCGGTCGTGCGGATGAAGTCGTCGTTGGAGATCCGCAGCAGCTCGTTCATCTCGTGCCACCGCGGGTTGATCCCGTCGACGTGCTCCTGCGGCGAGACACCACGCTCGGCCGCGGCCTGCGCGACCTTCTGGCCGTGCTCGTCGGTGCCGGTCAGGAAGAACACCCGGTCGCCGTTCAGGCGGCGCCACCTGGCGAGCACGTCAGCCGCAACCGACGTGTACGCGTGCCCGATGTGCGGCACGTCGTTGGCGTAGTAGATGGGCGTCGTGATGTAGAAGGTGTCCTTGGTCATGGATGCGCCTCGCGATCGTGGCGTGCGGGTTCGAACGGGCGAGGTGGGGTGTCCGGCGACGTGGCGCGTGCTACGGCCGCGCGGCGGCGTCCGGGCGGACACCCGATGGCATGACCATGCCGTCCGGCGCGGGGCGCGGCGGCGTACGGTGGGCAGCGGACGGCGCGCGGATCTGCGCGTTCGTTCCCATCGGCTGCACCTCCTCGGCCAGTGTACGACCGCCGTCCACCGCCCCGCGTCACCCGCCACCCGCCCACCGGGGAGACTTCACCGCCCCGACGACGACAACTCTCCCCGCACCACGGCCCACCCCACCAACCGGGGAACCAACACCGCCCCGACGTTGACAGCTCTCCCCACAGCGCGGACGCCCGATGAGCGGGGAGACTTCACCGCCCAGACGTTGACAGCTCTCCCCACAGCGCGGGTGTGTGCGCGCGACGGGCCAGTTCGCGGGGCGAACGGCAACACATCATGCGCGGGTCATCGCCTGCGATCGGTCACCGTCGCGTCGTAGACCCGGCTGCGGGGCAGACCCGTGGCACGCGCGACGGCGGCGACGGCGGCGTTGCGGGCCATGCCGGTGGCGATCAGTCCTCGCACGCGGTCGACGAGCTCGGCGTCGTCGAGCTCCGCGGCCGCCCGGTGATCGGCATCGATAGGAGCTCCAGCAACCACGATGGTCAGCTCGCCGCGCACACCGACCCGTCGCACGGTCGCGGCCAGCTCGTCGAGCGGAGCGCGCATGATCTGCTCATGGAGCTTGGTCAGCTCGCGTGCGAGCGCCGCTGGCCGGGGGCCCAGAACGGCCGCGAGATCATCGAGCTCGTCGGCGGCCCGGTGCGGACTCAGGTAGCACACGATCGTGCGCCGCTCGTCGGCCAGGCCGGCGATGTGGTCGCGGCGCTGCCGCGGGCGACGTGGCAGGAACCCCTCGAACACGAAGCGGTCGGTCGGCAGGCCCGACAGGACCAGCGCGTGCACGGCGGCCACGGGTCCGGGGATCAGCTCGACCGGCACCCCGGCGTCGATCGCGGCCCGGACCATGACGTAGCCGGGGTCACTGATGCCGGGCGTGCCGGCGTCGGTGGCGACGGCCACGATCTGCCCGTCCGCGGCCCGGCGCACGAGCTCGGCCGCCCGCGCCCGCTCGGTGTGATCGTCCAGCCGCACGAGCGGGCGCGCCAGACCGTGGTGCGACAGCAACCGGCCGGTGCGTCGCGTGTCCTCGGCGGCGACGACGTCCGCGTCCGTCAGCGCCGCCAGCGCGCGCGGGCTGAGGTCGGCGAGGTTGCCGATCGGCGTCGCGACGAGCACGATGCGACCGCCGTCGGGGGCCCTCGTCTCGTCCACCGGCTGTGCTCCTCTGTGCTCCTCGTCGGCCGTCTCCGGCGGCGCCCGCTGAGGGGCGCCCCAGCTAGACTGCACCATCCATGGCATCGGATCTCGGCACCGCCGACGCAGTCGCCGGCAGGGACAGGCCCACGACGACCGACGCGCCGGTGGATGCTCACGATCCGCCCGGTGCGCCTGGCGACGTCGCCACGGCGGACCGCCGGCGCTCGAGCATCGACGAGTGGCTGCCGCCGGACCGCGTGCGCTGGCTGCTGCCGCTGGCGGTCGTGCTGTTCGCGGCCGCGCTGCGCCTCGCGTACCTGCCCCATCCCGACCGCATCTACTTCGACGAGACGTACTACGCGACGAACGCGGCGCAGTTGCTGGACTACGGCGTGGAGGCCGAGCCGCGCGTCGAGAGCGACCCGTCGCAGGGCGTCGATCCGGTCTTCGTCGTCCATCCACCGGTGGGCAAGTGGCTCATAGCCGGGAGCATCGCCGTCTTCGGCGATCACTCGTTCGGCTGGCGGTTCTCGTCGGCAGTCGCGGGCACGTTGCTGGTCGCGGTCACCTACTTCGTCGCGCTGCGGCTGTTCCGACGCCGCGGCGTGGCGGCGCTGACGGCGTTTCTGCTGAGCATCGAGGGGCTCGCGCTGACGATGAGCCGGATCGCGATGCTCGACGTGTTCCTGGCGCTGTTCGTCGCCCTCGGCGTGTGGGCGCTGCTGATCGATCGCGACCTGCGCTGGTCGCTGGTCACCGACGCTCGTCCATCGATCCCGGACGTGCACGACCAGCCCGGCGACGACCACGCCGAGGACGATCCGACCCGGACGCACGATGTCGCATCGGTCCGCACCGGCACGCCGCTCAGCGTGCCACGCATGCCGCGCGCGCACCTGTGGCTGGCGGGCCTCGCATTCGGTCTGGCCCTGGCCACCAAGTGGTCGGCGCTGCTCGCGATCGGCGTCGCGGGCCTGTACCTGCTGGCCAGCGAGCTCGCCTGGCGTCGCGCCCTGACCGGCAGCCCATGGCGCGGGCTGGCGCGGCTGGCCGGCCTGGGCGTCGCCGCGCTGATCGTCGTCCCGGCGCTCGTCTACGTCGGGTCGTACGCGGTGTGGTTCGGCAACTTCGAGCACACGCGACCCGGGGCCGAGGCGTGCGACGGCGCGGCGGTGTGTGACGTTGGTCCGAGCCAGATCGCCAGCGGCTGGTTCGACGAGCAGCGTGCCATCTTCCGGTTCCACCGCGACCTGGTGGTCACGCACGACTACCGGGCGGCAGCGATCCTCTGGCCGCTGACCAGGCGGCCGGTCGTCTACTACTACGAGGCCTGTCTGGATCCCGAGCCGGGCGCGGCGTGCGAGGTGCCACCTGGCACGTTGGAGGAGATCATCGGGCTGGGTAACCCCGCGATCTGGTGGACGGCGCTGGCGGTCTATCCGTTCCTCCTGTACGCGGCCGTGCGCCACCGGGACCGCGTCGCCGCCACCATCGCGGTGTTCCTGCTGGGCCAGTACGTCCCGTGGCTCGGGCCGGAACGACCGTTGTTCTTCTTCTACGCACTGCCACTGGTGCCCTTCGTGGTGCTGACACTGGGCTGGGGCGCGACGCACCTGCTCGGACGCCGTGGCGTGCGGTGGGTCCCCATCGGCGTCGCCGGCGTCGCGTTGGCCGCGTTCGTGTTCTGGGCTCCGCTGTATTACGGGATGCGCATCAGCGAGTCCGCGTGGCGCATGCGCATCTGGGTGAACAGCTGGATCTGACGTCGTCGGCGGCGGCCGATTGCTGCGGACGAGGTCCTCCGGTAGGCTCCGTTCACCGCTGCGACGCCAGCGGTGCCGTCGCGGTCAGCGAAGTCCGGTGTGAGTCCGGCGCTGTCCCGCAACTGTCAGGCCCACGGCCGGCCGGTCACCGTCCTCGTTGACCACCGCCCGGGGGACGAGCCAGGTCGCCTGCTTCGACGGCCACGAACTTCAAGCTCTCGGATGAAGGGCAGTTCGTGCGGCGACCGGCTCGCCGTCGAGCGGCTGTTCATCCCTCCGGATCAGGAGGGACCCTCGATGATTCTTGTCCGGCAGCGCCGGTCCGCCGCGTGTTTCGTGGAACCGGGCTCCGCGAAGTCTCACATCCCCGGCGCGCGCCCGTTGCTCACCGCGCTGGCGCTCGTGCTCACGATCACCGCATGTGGCGGCGCACAGTCGTCGACCAGCGCCGCGCCGACCACGCCGACGCCGTCGGTGTCGTCCAGCCCGACCGCGACGGACGACGGCGCGCAGTTCCCCGTGACGGTGTCGGCCGCCAACGACGACGTCACGGTGCAGGAGCGGCCCGAGGCGGTGGTGTCGCTGTCGCCGACCGCCACCGAGATGCTGTTCGCCGTCGGCGCGGGCGACCAGGTCGCCGCGGTCGACGAGTTCTCGACCCACCCGTCCGAGGCGCCGACGACCGACCTGTCGGGCTTCGAGCCCAACGTCGAGGCGATCGCAGGCTACGACCCCGACCTCGTCGTGATCGCCGACGACGGCGCCGACCTGACCGGTGCGCTGGCCGAGCTGGACATCCCGGTCCTGCTGGCCCCCGCCGCGACCACGCTCGACGACACCTACGAGCAGATCGAGCAGTTGGGCACGGTGACCGGCCACGCCGACGAGGCCGACGAGGTCGTGGAGCAGATGCGCGACGACATCGCCGACATCACCTCCAACCTGCCCGAGACCGACGAGCCACTCACCTACTTCCACGAGCTCGACGACATGTACTACACCGTCACCAGCGACACGTTCATCGGCCACGTCTACGAGACCGCCGGGTTGACCAGCATCGCCGACGAGGCGGGCGGGGACGCGGGCGGGTACCCGCAGCTGTCGGAGGAGTTCATCATCGACGCCGACCCCGATCTGATCTTCCTCGCCGACGCGCAGTGCTGCGGACAGACCGCGGAGACCGTGGCGGACAGGCCCGGCTGGGACCAGATCAGGGCCGTCCGGGAGGGGGCCGTCGTCGAGCTCGACGAGGACGTGGCCTCGCGGTGGGGACCGCGGATCGTGGAGATGCTGCGGACCGTGGGCGACGCGGTCGCGGAGCACGCCGACGGGTGAACGGCACATGAGCGTGACCGCTCCGGACCCGACGACCGCCGACCACGCGGGCGATCCGGTGCGCGGCGACGCCGACGGGCGGCCGTCGCGACCGCGCGTGACCGGTCGCGTGCGGCCGCTGCCCCTGGCGGCCGGTGTGGGTGCGGTGCTGGTGGCGACGGTCGCGGGCACCGCGCTCGGTCCAGTCGACCTGCCTGTCGACGGTGTGCTCCGCGCGCTGATCGACGGCCTGCCGATGGTCGACCTGCCGTCCGGCCTGTCGGATCGCGATCTCGCGATCCTGTGGCAGCTGCGTCTGCCGCGCGTCGCGCTCGGACTGCTGGTCGGCGCCATGCTCGCCACGGCCGGCGCCGGGTACCAGGGCGTGTTCCGCAACCCGCTGGCCGATCCCTTCCTGCTCGGCATCGCCGCCGGCGCCGGGGTCGGCGCGACGCTGGCCATCGTGCACGGGCCACCGCCCGGGCTGTGGATCGTCGATCCTCTGCCGCTCGCCGCGTTCGCCGGCGCGCTGGTCGGCGTGGCCGCGACCTACACGCTGTCGCGGTCGGTGACCGGCGAGCGCAGCACCGTCTCACTCATCCTGGCCGGCGTGGCGGTGGCGGCGTTCTTCACCGCGATCCAGTCGTACCTGCAACTGCGCAACATCGAGTCGATCAGACAGGTCTACTCGTGGCTGTTCGGTCGTCTCGCGACGTCGGGTTGGAGCGATGTCAACCTCGTGCTGCCCTACGTCGCCGTGTCGGCGGCGGTGCTGCTCGCCCACCGGCGTCTGCTCGACGTGATCGGCGTCGGCGACCGCGAGGCCACGGCGCTGGGCGTGGACGTCAACAGGGTCCGGGTGATCGTCGTCGTGGCCGCGTCGCTGGGCACGGCCGCCGCGGTGGCGGTCGGCGGGCTCATCGGCTTCGTCGGGATCATCGTGCCGCACACCGTGCGGCTGCTCGCCGGCTGGAGCTACCGCACGGTGCTGCCGCTGTCGATGCTGTTCGGCGCCGCGTTCCTGGCCCTGGCCGACCTGGCCGCCCGGCTGCTGCTCGCGCCGGCCGAACTGCCGATCGGGGTGGTCACCGCATTCCTGGGTGCACCGTTCTTCATCGTGGTCCTGCGACGCCGGGGCGCCCGGTGAGCGGCACGACCGGCGTCGGCACAGGGACCGGCGCCGCGGAACGCGGGTCCGGACACCCGACCGACGGACCGGCCGATCTCGCCGTGACCGATCTGCGCGTCCGATATGGCGCCCACACGGCGGTCGACGGCGTCACGCTGACCGTCCGCGCGGGACGGTGGACGGCGCTGATCGGTCCCAACGGCGCGGGCAAGACGTCGCTGCTGCACGCCGCGTCCGGTGCGGTGCCCGCCAGCGGAGGGATCCGGGTGGGCGACACGGACCTGTTGGCCGCGACCACCCGCCACCGCGCACGACGCGTGGCGCTCGTGCCCCAGCGTCCGGTGATCCCCGACGCAATGACCGTGTTCGACTACGTGCTCCTGGGTCGCACCGCGCACCTGTCGTACCTGGGCGTCGAGGACGACAGCGATCTCGATGTGGCCGCCGGCACCCTCGAGCGCCTCGGCCTGACCGACTTCGCCGCGCGACCGGTGCAGACCCTGAGCGGCGGTGAGCAGCAGCGGGTCGTGCTGGCCCGCGCGCTCGTCCAGCAGACCCCGGTGCTGCTGCTCGACGAGCCGACCTCGGCACTGGACATCGGGCACCGTCAACAGGTGCTCGAGCTGGTTGATCAGCTGCGCCACGAGTGCGAACTGACGGTCCTCGCGGCGATGCACGACCTGACGCTGGCGGCACAGTACGCGGACCGGCTCGTCCTGCTCGACCACGGGCGCGTCGCCGCCGCCGGTGCGCCACAACAGGTGCTGACGCGGGAGCGTATCGCCGCCCACTTCGACGCCGACGTCCACGTGGTCGAGGCACCCGACGGCAGCCTGGCGTTGCTCCCCGCCCGGTCCAGAGCCGCTCGCCGTGCCTGACGCGCGCACCTCCCGACGGCACGTCAGCCGCACCGACCTGCGCCGCGCCGCAGGCGACGGGCGCCCCGACGTCACGGCCGACCGCTCGATGCGGGCGCGCTGATGGGGCGGGCGATCATGGTGCAGGGCACCGCCAGCTCGGCGGGCACGAGCCTGCTCACGACCGCGCTGTGCGCCCACGCCACGCGCGCCGGCGTGGCGGTCGCGCCCTTCAAGGCACAGAACATGTCCAACAACGCACGCGTCGTCGACGGCGGCGGCGGCGAGATCGGCGCGGCGCAGGCGCTCCAGGCACGGGCCGCGGGCGTCCGACCCGACGTGCGCATGAACCCCGTGCTCGTCAAGCCCGAGGCCGACACCCGCAGCCAGCTCATCCGGCTGGGTCGCGTCGACCACGCACTGAGCGCGCGGCGCGGGGAGGAGCGCTCCGCGGCGCTGTGGGACGACATCCGTACGTGCCGTACTGTCGACGGGTACGAGATCCGCCACGGCCGCACCATCCCACCCGGGGATCTCACCGCGGCACTGCCGGCTGGCCGGGGCTTCGCCGATGGCAACGTGCTGGGCGTCAGCGTGCACGGCCTGCTGGAGGACGCCCGGTTGGTGCGGGCCCTGCTCGACGTCGAACTGACGCCACTCACCGAGACGTTCGACCTGCTCGCTGACACGGTGGCCGAACATCTGGACCCGACCGTGATCGACGACCTGTGCACCCCGGGACGCCGGTCGGCGACCCGACCACCGTCCGCCACGCCGGCGGCCGCTCCCGAAAGGCGACACCGATGACCACGTCCGAGCCCACACCGGATCGCGACCCCACCGTCCCTCCCACCGACACGCCGCCGCGGGCGGAGCGCTCGTGGGCGCCGTCGCTGCTCCTGGTCAACACCGGTGACGGCAAGGGCAAGACGACGGCCGCGCTCGGCACACTGCTGCGCGCACGGGCGCGTGGCTGGCCGGTCTGCGTGGTGCAGTTCATGAAGTCGGGCGACTGGAAGGTCGGTGAGGAGCAGTCCGCCCGCGCGCTCGGCATCGACTGGTGGACGATCGGCGACGGCTTCACGTGGGAGTCCGACGACCTGGACCGCAGCCAGGCGGTCGCCGTGGAGGCCTGGCGCCAGGCGCGCGAGATCATCGGCAGCAGCGCCTACCGCGTGGTGATGCTCGACGAGATCACCTACCCGATCAACTTCGGCTGGATCGACCTCGACGAGGTCGTGTCGGTCCTGCGCGACCGTCCCGACGGGACGACGGTGATCGTGACCGGAAGGGACGCCCCGCAGGCGATCATCGACATCGCCGACACCGTGACCGAGATGCGCAAGATCAAGCACGCCTTCGACCGCGGCATCCAGGCGCGGCGGGGCATCGACTACTGACCGCCGTGCCACACGAACCGGCAGCCGGCGCCGCGCTCACCGTCCTGCTCGGCGGCGCGCGGAGCGGCAAGTCGTCGCTGGCCGTCCGGTGGGCCCGCGCGTCGCACCGACCGGTGGTGTTCGTCGCGACCGGCCGCGCCGGCGACGACGAGATGCGCGAGCGCATCGCCCGTCACCGCGCGCAACGTCCGGCGTCGTGGACCACGGTCGAGGAGCCGGACGATCCGGTCGCCGCCGTCGAGGCCGCGCCCGCGGAGGCGTTCGTCATCGTCGACTGCCTCACCCTGTGGGTCGCCGACATGTTCGAGCGGTCCGACGATCGGACCGTGCTGGCGCGGGCCGACGACCTCGGGGCCAGCGGGGCGCGGCGTACGGCAGGCACCGTCGTCGTGAGCAACGAGGTGGGGTCCGGCATCGTGCCCGAGGATCCGGCCACACGCCGCTACCGGGACCTCCTGGGCGCGGTCAACGCGACGGTCGCGGACCACGCCGCCACGACGTGGCTGGCGGTCGCCGGGCGTGTCGTGGCCCTCACCCCGCCGCCGTCGCGTCTTCCGGGACAACGGTGAGCCGTCCGGCCGATACTGGCACCGGCCGTCGGCGTGGGCGGATAGGCTCGCACGCATCGGACCGCCGCGACGACGCCCGTCAACGCGGGCAACGACCGGATGAGCGACCAAGGACTGGGTGCGTGAGCTGGGGACAGGGTCCCGACGAGGGGGGACACGGACGCGACCGGGGTGCCGATCACCGCCCCGGCGACGACCGCGGCCGCGCCGACGATGCGCGCTGGCAGCCGCAGCCCGATCCGACAGGCAGACCCCGCGACCCCGAGATGCGCCGCAACCCCCAGCTGGGACGCGACCCGCAGTGGGGGCGCGATCCGGACCGCGACGCGCTGCGGCCCCTGAACCTCGGCGACGTGCTCGACGGCATGTTCCGCATCGCCGGCAGACACTGGCGGACGTTCGCCGTCGCCGTCGGCGTGATCGTCGTGCCCCTGGCCCTGCTGTCGAGCGTCTCGACGATCGGCGCCGTGGGGGACCTGCGCACGATGATCTCGGACGTGCTCGAGGGTGCGGTGAGCGATCCCGGGGCGCCTCCCGACCCTGCGAACTTCATGGTGACGGGCCCGGCCGCGCTGCTGTCGAGCCTGGGCTCGCTGCTGCTGACACCGCTGCTGTACGGGATCGCCGTCCAGGTCGCCGCGCACGGCTACCGGATGGGCGAGATCGACGCGATGGCCGCCGTCCGCGCTGCCGGCAGCCACTACGGGCCGCTGCTCGGAGCAGCGTTCCTGACCTCGCTCGCCGTGTTCGCGGCCGGTGCCGTGGCACCGATCGCGGCCATCCTCCTGCTGGCGGTCGCCCGCGCCGATGAGTCGGTGGCCCTGGCCCTGATCCTGCTCGCGGTGCTCGTCGGGATCGTCGCGGCGATCGTCGTGCTGATCCGGCTGTCGCTGGTCGTGCCCGCGATCATGGTCGAACGGGCGGGGGTGACGGGGGCGATGCGGCGGTCGAACGAGTTGGTGCGCGGTGGAACTGCACGCATGTTCGGCATCCTGCTGCTCGTCGGCATCATCGTGTCGATCATCGCGTCGGTCGTTTCGCTGCCGTTCCAGGCGCCGCTGTTCGTGCCCGCCGTCCCGCAGACGATCGGGGTGGTCCTCGCGACGGCCGGCGCCATCGTCGGCGACCTCCTGCGCTACAGCCTGTTCGCGGTCGCGTTCGTGCTGCTGTACTTCGATCGCCGCGTCCGCACCGAGGGCTACGACCTGTCCGAGCTCGCGCGCGAGCTGGGCCAGGCGCCCCGACCCCCGTGGTGACGTGGCGTCGCTGACCCCGTCCGACCTCGACGCGGGCGCCATCCGCGACGCGACCGAGCAGGTGCTCGCCGGCCCGGCCTACGGGCCCGCACGACCCGGGCTGCTGTCGCGGGTGCTCACCGTGGTCATCGATGCGGTCGCCGGCGGACTGGATCGGGTGCTGTCCGCCGGAGGGGGTGGGGTGGCACTGGCCGTCGTGGCCGGCGCGGTCGTGGTGATCGTCGTGATCGCGTGGCTGCTGACACGCCGTGTCCGCCGCGACCGCCAGCGGCGGCCGCGACCCGGTCGCATCGCGGGGCGCACCGGCGACGACTGGCGTCGGGAGGCGGAGGTGCACGTCGCGCAGGAGGCCTGGGCGCGCGCGTTGCGGTGTCTGTACCGGGCCCTGCTCGCAGACCTGGTCTCGGTCGGCGCGATCGACGAGGTTGCAGGACGCACCGCGCGGGGCTACCTCCGCGACGTCACCGCCTCGGCGCCCGACGCCGA
The DNA here is from genome assembly GCA_036374135.1 of Euzebyales bacterium. Taxonomy (NCBI): domain Bacteria; kingdom Bacillati; phylum Actinomycetota; class Nitriliruptoria; order Euzebyales; species Euzebyales bacterium. Next base: position 49,706 of record DASUUK010000068.1, on the reverse strand, counting down.
AGGGCCGATGTCCATCGTGACCGAGGCGTTCGAATCCGCCTGGTACGACGGCGGTGCGGTCACCGCGTCCGACGTCGCGCGGGTGCGGACGGCCGCTGACCAGGTCCGTTCGTTCCTCCTCGTCGCCGCATGACGACGCCGCAGCGCAAGGGTCACGGCCCCGGGACCGCACCGGAACCGCACGACGTCGACGATCAGGTGCTGTGGCGATGGGTGTGGCACCGGGCGCGACGGCACTGGGCGCTGCTGACGCTCGCGGCCGCCATCCTGGCGACCGCGGCGCTGACGGCGACGATGCCCGATGACGGCCTGCCGCTGGATCCGACCGCCACGGGCGCCGACGGCACCCGCGCGCTGGTCGACGTGCTCGCGGCGCTCGGGCGCCCGGCCGGTGTCGTCGACCCCGGGGCGATCGGGGACGCCGACGTCGTCCTGCTGCTGCGCGATCAGCTGACCACCCGGCAACGCGAGCACCTCCGCGAGCGTGTGCGGGCCGGCGCGCGCGTCGTCGTCGCCGATCCCGCGTCCGAACTGGTCCCCGACACGACGGCTCGCACCGGTCTGCTCCACCGCCGGCTGACCGCCGACTGCGACCTGTCCGCCACGCTGGCCGCACGCGAGATCAGGCCCGGCAGTGGCGCCGCGCTGTTCGAGACGCCAGATGACGCCGCAGCATGCTTCCCCGCCGCCGACGGTGCCTGGCTGGTCGCCGAGCCCCTCGGTCGCGGCCATGTCATCGCGCTCGGCGATCCGTCGCCGTTGACCAACGCCCGGCTCGCCGTCGCCGACCACGCGCCGCTCGTGGTGGGCCTGCTCACGCCGGGTGGCGGTCGCGAGATCGAGATCGTCCGTCCGGTGCTGCGCACGGCGGGTGACGACGAGACCTTGTCCGACCTCGTGCCGACGGGTGTGCGCACGATGGTGGGCCAACTGCTGCTCGCCTTCGGCGTCGTCGTGCTGTGGAGGGCGCGGCGGCTGGGCAGGCCGCTGCGCGACGCATCACGCGTGCGGCTGCCGAGCTCGGATCTGACGGCCGCGGTCGGCGCGCTGCTGGCCCGCAACCGGACACGGAGCAGCGCGGCGCGGCGGATCGTCGCGGGATCGCGGCGCCGTCTGACGCGACAGCTCGGGCTGTCGCCGGACGCGGCGGACGACGAGGTCGCGCGCGCCGTCGCAGCCGTCACCGGCGAGGATGCCGGGCGGGTGACCACACTGCTCGATCCCCCGCCACCGACCGACGACCCCGAGCTGCTGGAGATCGCCTCCGGCCTGGCGACGCTCGAGCAGGTCGTGGAGCGCAACCTGACGCTGGACATGGAGCCCGCTGATGCCGACTGACGCCGCCACCCACCACGATCTGCTGACGGCGGTCCGCGCCGAGCTCTCCAAGATCGTCGTCGGGCACGACGAGGTCGTCGACGGGCTGCTCGTGGCTCTGCTGGTCGGCGGCCACGCGCTGCTGGAAGGTGTCCCCGGCACTGCGAAGACGCTGCTCGCCACCACGCTGGCGACGACGCTCGACCTCGGCGTGCAGCGTGTGCAGTTCACGCCGGATCTGATGCCCAGCGATCTGCTGGGCCGGGTCGTGTACCGGCAGGACACCGGGACGTTCGTGTTCCACGAGGGTCCGGTGTTCACCAACCTGCTGATCGGCGACGAGATCAACCGCACGCCACCCAAGACACAGGCGGCACTGCTCGAGGCGATGCAGGAACGCCAGGTGTCGGTCGAGGGCGAACCGCGCGCGCTGCCGTCACCGTTCCTCGTGGTGGCGACGCAGAACCCGGTGGAGTACGAGGGCACCTATCCCCTGCCGGAGGCCCAGGTCGACCGCTTCCTCGTGAAGCTGGCGGTCGGCTACCCCGACGCCGACCAGGAGCAGGCCATGCTCGTCCGCCACCACGCCGGGTTCGACATGACCGACCTGTCGGCCGCAGGGGTGACGACCGTGGCCGACGCCGCCGCGATCGGCCGTGCCCGCGAGGCCGTGGGCTCGATCCACGTCGACGATCGGATCCTTGGCTACCTGGTCGAGCTCGCCCGTGCCACGCGGGCCGCACCGTCGGTGCAGCTCGGCGTCAGTCCCCGCGGGACCGCCATGCTGCTGCACACCGCGAAGGCGTGGGCGTGGCTGTCCGGACGCGACTTCGTCACGCCCGACGAGGTCCAGGCGATGGTCCTGCCCACCTGGCGGCACCGGCTGCAGCTGCGCCCGGAGGTAGAGCTGGAGGGCGCGACAGCGGACGCCGTCCTCCGGGGGTTGCTGCGCTCGACGCCCGTCCCGCGCTGAGCTCGCACATGCTGCCCGTCGTCACCCGCCGCCTGGCTGTGCTGGCAGCGGTCGGCGCACCCGTCGCCCTGGTCGGCGGGCTGTGGTGGGTGCTCGCGTACGACGTGCTGCTGCTGGCCGCCGCGACCGCCGACTGGCTCCGCACGCCCCGACCCGCGCGCGTCGACGTGCGCCGTGACGCACCCGACGTGCTGACGGTCGGCGCGACCGGCCGGCTCACGTGGACCGTCGCGAACCCGGGCGACGCACCGCTGCGGGTCGCGTTGGCCGATGAACTGGACCGGGCGCTCGGCGCGCCGACACGCCGCGCCGCCATGACCGTCCCCCCGCGGGGCCGCGCCCACCGCACGGTCGTGCTGCACCCGTCCCGGCGCGGTCACTTCACGCTCGGACGCGTCACCGTCCGCGTCTGCGGACCGTGGGGCCTGATCGGCCGGCAGCGGTGGCGCGAGCTCGCTGGCGCCGTGATCGTCTATCCACGGTTCCGATCGCGCACGCCGATCGAACTGCGTCTGCGGCGGGCGCTGCAACTGCAGGCCGGTGACCGGGCGGTCCGCCTGGTCGGCGCCGGGCTCGACTTCGACAGCCTGCGCGACTACACCGTCGACGACGAGGTGCGGCGCATCGACTGGGCGGCCACGGCACGCTCGCCGCGTGCCGTGGTGCGCACCTACCGCGCCGAGCGCAACCAGGTGGTGCTGATCCTGGTCGATTGCGGGCGCACGATGGCGACGCTGGTCGGCGGGGTGGCCGACGGTGATGGCGCGGCCCGTGGCGCATCCACGGGGCCCGAAATGGACGGCCTCGGCGCCGACGGCATCTCGCGGCTCGAGCATGCGATCGACGCGGCGCAGGGCGTGACACGGCTGGCCACGGGCCTCGGTGACCGGGTGGGGATGCTGGCGTTCGCCGACCGCGTGCTGGCGACGCTGCCACCCCGCAGCCAGACCGATCAGCTGCGCAGGCTGACGCTGTTCCTCGCGGCCGTCGAACCTCAGCTGGTGGAGTCGGACTACCGGACGGCGTTCACGACTGCGCTCGCGCAGTTCCCGCGACGTGCCCTGGTGATCGTGCTCAGCGAGCTCGCCAACGAGGCGGCGGCGCACACGCTGCTGCCTGCGCTGGGCTTGATGCGCAGGCGCCACCTGGTGGTTGTCGGCGCCGTCCGTGACCCGGTCGTCGAGCGCTGGAGCTCGACCCCCGCGACCGGCATCGAGGAGGTGTACCGCCAGGCGGCCGCCATCCACATGCTGGAGCGCCGCCGGGCGACCGCCGCACGGCTGCGCGCGGCCGGTGCGACCGTCGTCGACGCCGCGCCCGGCGCCCTGGCCACGACGTTGGCGGACGCCTACACCGACGTCAAGGCGAGGGGGCGCCTGTGAGGCGCCCGTCGGGGCTCGAGGCCGTCGTCTTCGACGTCGGCGAGGTACTGATCGACGAGACGCGCGTGTGGCACACGTGGGCGGACCTGCTCGGGCTGACCAGGCTGACCTTCGTCGCAGCGCTGGGCGCCGTGATCGCCGGCGGCGCGGAGCACGACGCCGTGTTCGATCTGGTCGCGCCCGGGGTCGACTGGCATGCACTCGAGGAAGAGCACGAACGGCGCTACGGCGGGTTCACCGACGCCGACGTCTACTCCGACGTGCGCGCCACGCTGACCGCCGTGCGCGGGATGGGGCTGACGGTGGTCGTGGCGGGCAACCAGCCGGCGCGGCGCCGCGCGCAGCTCGCGGCGCTGGACCTGCCCGTCGACGCCCTCGCCACGAGCGACGACCTGGGCACCGACAAGCCGGCCGCCGCGTTCTTCGCCCGGGTGTGCGAGCTCGCCGCCAGCGCACCGGCGGGCGTGCTCTACGTCGGTGACCGGATCGACAACGACGTGGTCCCCGCCGCACGGTCCGGACTGCGCACGGCGTGGCTGCGCCGGGGCCCCTGGGGACTGCTCCAGCGCCCGACGGACGACCCTCGACCCGATCTGGTCCTGGCGACGCTGGCCGATCTCCCGACGGCGCTCGCGGACATGGGTGCACCGGGGTGACCCCGCAGCGACGCGACCGCGCGACGGATCAGCGGCGCTCGCCGCGGGCCCGTGCGCCGGCGGCCGCGGCGGGGTCGGCGACGGGCACGGCCGCGGCGCGTGGCCCCAACCGCAGCACGTAGCCCACGAAGACGACCTCGACGGCCACACCGATGCCGACCCGGGCCCAGGTCGGCAACGGTGACCCGGTCACGAAGCCCTCGACGAGTCCTGCAAGCACGAACGCCGCGACCAGGCCGATGACGATCGCCACCGATCGCCGCCCTTCTGCAGCCAGCGCCTCGCCCCGCGGGCGGTCGCCGGGGTCTATGAGCGTCCAGCCCAGCTTCAACCCGGCACCGCCCGCGATGAAGACGGCCGTCAGCTCGAGCAGGCCGTGGGGCAGGATGAGTCCCCAGAAGCGCGGCAACTCACCCGCCGCGGCGAACAGGCCGGCCGCGCCGCCACCGTTGGCGCCGTTGAGCACCAGGACCCAGGCGGTCGGCACGCATGCCAGCACCCCGCCGGCGAACGCGAGCACGCTGACGCGGATGTTGTTGGTCGTCACCTGCGTGGCGAACTGCGCCGAGGGTTGCGCCGTGTAGTAGTCGGCGAAGTCGCGTTCGACGTAGGCCTCGCGCAGCACCGGCGGCGCCGCGACGTCGAGCGCGCGGGGCGACGATGCCAGCCAGACGGCCATGGCGACCGCAGGGACCATGAACAGCGCGAACGACACCGCGATCTGCCGGCGCGCGTGCCACACGGCTCCGGGGAAGCCGTGCGTCACGAACAGCGCGGCGTCCCGCCAGGTGCCCGTGCGACTGCCGTAGATCGCCGCGCGTGCCCGCCCGACCCGCCGTGTCAGTTCGGCCGTCAGCGCCGCGTCGTCGTAGCGGGTCCGCGCGATCGACAGGTGCGTCGACGTCCGTTCGTAGCCGGACACCAGCTCGTCGACGTCGTCGGCCGACAGGTGCCGCCCGCGTTCGACCGTGCCGACGAGCTCGTCGAGCCGTTCCCAACCGGCACGGTTGCCCGCGATGAAGCCGTCGATGTCCACAGCGCCTATCGTGGCACGGTCCGAGCGGTCCGGGAGGTGGCGACATCACATGAGCCGCGACCATGTGCTGGTCTCCCCCGAGGCCGTCCCGCTGGACGTTCCGGAGGCGACGGTCGGTTCGCGCGGAGTCGCGGTGATGATCGACTGGGCGCTGCAGACCATCGCGTACTTCGTGCTCATCGCCGCCGTCGGCGCGTCCGTGGCCAGGCCGGGCGCCCCGGAGTGGGTGATCGTGACGGCGATCACCCTCGTCGTGTTCCTCGCGTACTTCGGCTATCCGATCGCGTTCGAGACGGTGTGGCGCGGCGGCGGACGCACCCCGGGCAAGGCGCTGATGGGCCTACGGGTCGTCACCGTCGAAGGCGCGCCCGTGCGGTTCCGCCACGCTGCGATCCGTGCGGCCCTGGGTCTCGTCGACTTCGCCGCGACCTTCGGCCTCGGCGCCGTGCTGGCCAGCATGCTGTCGCGTCGCAACCAGCGGCTCGGTGACATGGTCGCCGGCACCGTCGTGATCCGCGAACGCGTCGGATCCGGCACCTCACGACCGCACGACTTCACCGTGCCGGCCGCCGCCGGGGTGCTCGCCGACGACATCGACACGAGCGCGCTGGGCCCGCGCGACTACGCGGCGGTCCGCGCGTACCTGCTGCGGGCGGACGCCCTGTCCCCTGCGCGACGCGACGACGTGGGCCGCGAGCTGCTCGCGGCGCTCGAACCTCGCCTGGGGCCGGTGCCTGACGCTCTCGAGCCGCAGGTCGCGTTGCAGACCGTCGCCGCGCGGTACCAGCAGCGCCATCGGGCCGACGACCGCGGGGCGGCGTCGCCCCGGTGATGCCTCAGCGGCGTGCGGTGCGCGCTCCGACCACGGCAAGGCAGGCGACGACGACCAGCCACACACCGTGACGCCACCACGTCGCCGCGGTCGGAGCGAGGTAGTCCGGCAGCGCGCCGCTCCACAGGCGGTACCACGGGTTCGCCGTGGCGAAGAAGTCGACGACCAGCGTCAGCCGCCCCGACGACGCCTCCCACGCCAGCAGCAGCCATGACGCCACGCCGACCGCGCCCAGCGCCGCGGTCGCCAGCAGCGCCGGGCGATGCCGGTCGGCCCACCAGGCGATCAACAGCACCGCCGCGGGCAGGACGACGACGATCTGACGTCCGGGCACCCACCAGCCGGCCATCGTCAGCGCCACGTAGGACGCCGTGAGCCAGCCGACCGCGAGGACGGCGACCAGCAGGCGGGAGCCCGACACGCGTGCGCGCAGCGCGGCGACGGTGGCGGGCACCAGCAGGAGCCACGCGGGCTGCCAGGCCGCGATGCCGAACGCGCGCTCGACCAGGAGGCCGAGCAGCCGGGTCGTGCGCGCCCAGTGGTCCGGTGCGGTGCCGACGACACCGAGCTCGCCGGTGCCGACGAAGTGGTCGGCGCTCGCGTAGACGGTCCAGCCGGTCCAGACACGATGGTGGATCAGCAGGTAGACGACGCCGGCGACCGCGAGCGCGCCGACGACCACCTCCGCCCGGCGCAGGTGGCCCCGTTGCGCCAGTCGCGCCAGCAACGCGGCGGCCAGCACGGCCGCGACGGGCGCGTACTTGACGCCGAGCCACGGCAGCGCGCAGCACGCGAGCACCACCACGGCGACCGCACGCCGGCGCCGCAACGGGCCGAGCAGCGCCGCCAGCGCCATGCCGACGACGAGCGCCGCCGGGAGCTCGGGATACACCTGGGAGCCATAGGGAGCCAGAGGGACCGACGTCGCGAGCACCGCGGTCACCGTGGCGGCGACGGCCGGTCGCACCGCGAGGCGCGTCACGGCCACGGCGACGAGCAGCGCCGCCAGCAGCGCCGCCAGCACCGCGAGCGTGACCTTGGCGCCCACCCATCCGCCGAGGGCCACGCCGGGCGCCAGCAGCACGGGCAGCAACGGATCGTGCGGACTGATGCGGACCCCGCCGGGCAGCGGGCGGGTCTGCTGTGGCAGGTCGGCGGCGTGGAACGCGCGCCACACCTGACCCGCCAGCTCATCGCTGATGTCGAGGTCTCCGTCGCGGGCGAGGCTGACGGCGGTCAGGAGGTACTGGGGCTCATCGGCCGTCGTGCGCGCGCCATACGTGGCACGCGCCGGCACGCCCGCCAGCGCGCCGGCCAGCGCGACCAACGCGGCGACGGCCATCGCCACGACGAGCGGCGGCGGACGTGCACGCCGGCGGCGCGGTACCGCACGTGCCCGCGCTGCGGATCCGATCACCCATCGAGTCCGCTGTCGCGGATGAGCTCGAGTGTCGCGGTCAGGCCGTCACCGAGGTCGTTGACGTCGACGGCGGGCACGGTCGACAGGTCGAGCGGCGGCACGTCATCGGCGGGTTCGACCCCCGAGGCCAGCGGGTACTCCTTCGTCTCGTCGGCGAAGAAACGCTGCGCCGGCTCGCTCAGCAGGAACTCGACCAGGCGCTGTGCGTCCGGGTGGTCGGAGGCCGCGGTCACCGCGACGGTCGAGTCGATCAGCAGCGCGCCGATGTCGCGTCCGCCGAAGACGTGGTTGCGGCTGGGCAGATCGGGGTCCTCCTCGAGGAACCGGTAGTTGTAGTAGTGGTTGACCAGCCCCATGGGCACCTCGCCGCGACCGACCGCCTCGACGATGGCGTTGTTGTTGGCATAGGTCGGGGCGTCGTTGGCCGCGAGTCCCTCCAGCCACGCACGCGCGACGTCGTCGCCCTCGGTCTGACGCAACGCCGTGACGAAGTCCTGGAACGATCCGTTCGACGGCGCCACTGCGACGCGCCCGGCGTATGGGGGATCGTTGACGTCCAGCACGGACGATGGCAGGTCGGACTCATCCAACTCGTCGGCGTTGTAGACGAGTACGCGTTGCCGACCCGTCACGCCCAGCCAGCGGTCGTCATCTCCGCGGAACTGCTCATCGACCTGCGTCAGCACGTCGTCGGGCAGCTGGGCGAGGCGGTCGTTGGCAGCCAGGAAGCCGGTGGCACCCGGCGTCTGCGAGTAGAAGATGTCGGCCGGAGAGGCGTCGCCCTCCTCGTCGATCAGCAGGGCGAGGTCGGCCGAGTCGCCGTAGCGCACGTCGATGGCGATGCCGGTCTCCTCGTTGAACGCCTCGAGCACGGGCGTGACCAGGCTCTCCCCACGTCCGGAGTAGATCGTCAGCCGTTCCGAGCCGGCCGCGCCCGTGCACGCGGCGAGGACGACCGCGCCGACGAGCCATAGCCCGACGGCGAGCAGCCGACGGCGATGTGCGCCAGCCACGCCTCGCGTGGCGGCGCGGGCACGAGTGGGACCTGCATCTGTCATCACGCTGTCAGCCCTCCGACCCCGACCGATGGAACCGTCGCACGTGGGTGCGACATCGAGCGATGACTTAGGTTAGCCTAAGCTCATATGGGATCACCAACCGCTCCGCAGGCCGGCGGCATCGCGCTCGTGCTGCCCGCACACAACGAGGCGGCGACCGTCGCCGCTGTGATCGACCGGACGCCGGACACCGTAGCGGGCATCGCCGTGAGCTGCGTGGTCGTCGATGACGGCTCGACGGACGCCACCGCCGAGCTCGCGCGCCTCGCGGGTGCGACGGTGATCGGTCATGGCGCCCGGCGCGGGCTCGGCGCCGCGGTGCGCACCGGGCTGCGTCACGCGGTGCGCTGTGGTGTGCGCGTCGTCGCCTTCTGCGACGCCGACGGTGAGTACGCGCCGGAGGAGCTCGGCAACCTCGTCCTGCCCATCCTGCGTGGCGACGCCGACTACGTCGTCGGATCGCGCTTCGCCGGGACGATCAGGCGCATGCATCCGCACCGCCGCGCCGGCAACCACGTGCTCACCTGGGCGCTGCGTCGCCTGGCGGACACCGCCATCACCGACGGTCAGAGCGGGTACCGCGCGCTGTCCGCCGACGCCGCGCGCACCGCCGAGATCGTCCACGACTACAACTACGCCCAGGTGCTGACCCTCAACCTGCTACGCCAGGGCCTCCGGTACGCGGAGGTCCCGATCTCCTACGCGTTCCGGGAGCATGGACGGTCGTTCGTCCAGCTGCACCACTACCTGCGCGCGGTGGTGCCGGCGATATGGCGCGAGCTCGCCGCGTCGCGTGCTGACGCACCGGTCGACAGCGTGGGCGCGGTCGCCGCTGCCATCGCGCCTGCCGCACGGCCGAGTCGTCAACGCAGCTCGGCAGCCGGTGGCTCGGTGCCATCGCTCTGGCGGTGACGCCACACGGCGACGGTGTCGTAGCGGTCACCCCCGACCGGGGAGCGTGGCCACGCGCGGTCACTCACTGCGCGATGGCCACTGCCACGAACGCCGACGCGTCCCCGACCGCCGCGTCGTCGACCATCAGCAGCGTCCCGGTGGCGACCTCGTCACCGGCCAGCAGCGCACGCGCCGTTCGTCGGGGGGCCAGCACGGCCGCAACGACCGGGCTCGGCGACCTGTTCCATCCGCTTCGGGCCGCCGCCACCGTCGGCGAGCAGCCAGACACGATCCGGGCGCGCGGGCGGCAACCCGGACGACCTTCCCAGGACCTGCACCCGGCCGGCTCCCGGGGCGAGCGCCAACGTGCGACCGCCAGCGGTCTGCACGACCGCGTGCGCGCCCACCCGCTCGACAGCGCTGCGTCCCTCGGTGCGCGTCGCCGGTGGTGCGATGATGAGGTCCGAGGACACGGCGGAAGGTGCCCGACGGTGTGGTGGCGCGTCGCGCTGACGCTGCTGGCCGGCCTGGTGCTCGCCGGGTGCGGAAGCCGGGACGATCCTGGTGAGGTCCGCATCGGCATGCTCGACAACGTGTTCACCCGCGACGTGACCCGGGTGCCGGTGGACGCCGAGATCGTGTTCCACAACCAGGGCAAGACCGTGCACAACGCGGTCGCGGTCGACGGGTCGTGGTCCACCGCCGACACCTTCGGCGCCGACGTGCTGCCCACCGGCGCGGCGACCACGATCACCGTCGACCGTCCCGGCGTCTACCGCTACTACTGCACGCTCCACGGCACGGCTGACGGGGACGGCATGTACGCCACGTTGGTGGTCGGTGACGTACCCTACGCCGCCGATCCCGACACCGCGCCGCAGCGCGCCGTGGCGGCGGCATCGGGCGTGACCCGCCGGGTGCCCGAGGACCACCGCACGATCCAGGGCGCCGTCGACGCCGCCGATCCGGGGGACCTGGTCCTCGTGGGGCCCGGCGTGTACCGCGAAGAGGTCAAGATCGACACGCCGTCCCTGGTGCTGCGCGGCACCGACCGGAACGCGGTCGTCATCGACGGCGGGTTCGTTCGTCCCAACGCGGTCAGCGTCACCGCCGACGGCGTCGCCGTCGAGAACCTCACGGTGCGCAACGCCCGGCTCAACGGCCTGTTCTGGACCGGCGTGACGGGCTATCGCGCCACCAACGTGACGTCGGTCAACAACGAGGTCTACGGCATCTACGCGTTCGATTCGGTCGACGGGCTGTTCGAGAGCTCGTGGGCATCGGGGTCGGCCGACGCCGGCTTCTACATCGGGCAGTGTGACCCCTGTCGCGCGGTGATCCGCGACGTGGTGGCGGAGCGCAACGGACTGGGCTACTCGGGCACGAACGCCAGCGGCGATCTGCACATCGTGTCGTCGACGTGGCGCCACAACATCGCCGGCATCGTGCCGAACACGCTCGACACGGAACTGCTGCCGCCGGCGGAGCGCGTCGACATCGTGGGCAACCTCGTCTACGACAACGGCGTCGACGACGTGCCGACGTTGGAGATCGAGTGGCCGTCGTACGGCGGTGGCATCATCGCCGCCGGCACCAATGACGTGCGCATCGAGCGCAACCGCATCATCGGCAACGCGATGCACGGCGTGCTCGTCACGCCGAACCTGTCCGACCACCTGTGGCTCGCGTCGGACAACCACGTCCGCGACAACGTCGTGGGCGGTTCGGGCCGCGCCGATCTCGCGCTCGCGGGACCAGCGGGCGCCGCCAACTGCTTCTCGGACAACGACGCGGGCCGCACGGTCCCGGTCGCCCTCCAGTCCGTGCAGGGCTGCGACGGCCCGCGCCTGCCGTGGCGGTGGGATCTGTCGACAGCCGCGAACAACCTGGGCTACGTCGCCGAGGCGGCGCGCGGGCTCGCACCCGACAACCCGCCGCGCGACCAACCCCCTCCCCCACCGCAACCACAGCTGGTCGGCGGTGTCGACGCACCGGTCCGCCCGGCGGTCGACGTCTACGACCAGCTACGCCTGGATCTCGCCGCCATCGACGTGCCCGCCGCTCCCGACGGCGAGGTCGCCCCGCACCACGCACCGGAGGTGCTCGTGTCCGGACTCCCGCTGCTCGCGACCGGGTTCTGGTCGGTCCTGTTCGGGCTGTACGCCTACCTGCTGCCGTTCGCACTGGTCGCCGCCTGGATCGCGCTGGCGCTGTGGGACCTGGCGCGCCGCGACGATCTGGGCCGCGGCGCCACGCTGGCGTGGATGGCGGTCGTGCTGCTCGTGCCGTTCGTCGGGGTGGTCGCCTATCTGCTGGCGCGCGCCAGCCTGCCCGTCTGGTTCCGTACGGCGATCGTGCTGGGCGGGCTGGGCGCCTACGCGGTGGTACTCGTGCTCGGCGCGGTCGTCGGCGGCATCGTGTGACGCACAGCGTGGCGCGCACGACGCGGATGCTGCGGGGCGGTGCACCGCAACGGTTCGCACCCGAAGCCGCGCCTCGGGGACGATCAGTGGCCGGCCGTGATCGGTCCGCTCGGCCCGAACCGTTCGACGAAGCGATCCAGCGCGGTCAGGTCGAGACCCTCACAGCGCTGCAACCTGCCCCACGCCGCGAACGCGACGGCCCCGCTCGGGACGCCGTCGTACGGCGTCACCGCCACGCGTGCGGCATACCGGGAGCGCACGCGGTCGCGCAGCCGAGCGACGTCGTCAGCCGCCAGGCCCCGATGGGTCACCACCACGCCACCAGCCTCCAGCACCGACACCTGCTCCGGCTCGGTCAGCGGACGCGCCCGACTGCGTACGTCGACGTCGACGTGCCCGGACGCGTGCCAACCCGACGTCGGCGGCTGGGACGAGAACGGCACGGGTGGCTCGCGGCCACCGAGCAGGTGCGAACCGGTCTGCAGGGGTGGACGCTCCACGCCCGCGCACGACACGGCGCCCGGTGCGCCCGACGTGACCGGTGGCGACGCCTGGGCGGCCGGGTCGCCAGCGGCCGCCGACCGGTCGTCCGCTGGACGCGTGGGGCCGCCGGCCGGCGTCGCCGGACCGTCGCGGCGCCCGGTCGTCCCGTCGTCGGGAGCCGGAGACGCCCCGCCGGCCACCTCGGCCGGGGCGCCGGCGCACGCCGACGCCAGCAGCGCGGCCCCCACCACGAGGCCCGCCGCACGCGTTCGACGCGTCATCACCACAGTCGCCGCTCGGGACCTGCCCCACGACGTAGCCAACGGCCCAGGCGACCACCCGACATCACGCCCGCATCGTGCTGCCGCGGCTCGGGCGGGGCCACGGCCGCCTGCGCAGGCGCGCCGGCGGCGGCCAGCAAGGCCGCGCACGACTGGTACCGGTCAGCCGCGTTCGGCGCCATGCCGGTGCGCACGGCCGCTCTCAACGCGACCGCGCCCCCACCGTCGGGCACCGGCGCCGAACTTCCGCGGCCGTTCGACGTACCCGCCGCGAACGGCGGTCGTCCGGCCGTCAGGTGCGCCAGCGCGCACGCCAGCGCGTACTGATCCGACTCCGGGCGCGTGCCACGTCCCCGGATCTGCTCGGGAGCGACGTAGGGCACCTCCTCAGCCGTTGCACCGCTGGCGCGGCCACGGCCCAACCGGTCGTCGAGGCCGAAGTCCGTGAGCACGAGCCGGTCGCCGTCCACATCGACCAGCACCGTCCGTGGCCCGATGGCGCCGTGCGCGAGTGCGACGTCGTGCAGCGCGTCGAGCGCGATCGCGAGCGGTTCGAGCAGTTCGATCGCGCGAGTGGGGTCGGCCGGCCCCCACCGTCCGACCGCCTCACCCAGGGTCAGCGCGCCGACGTCACCGGTCACCACGTATACGCGCTCGTCGATCGTGCCCGCGTCGTGGATCGGAGCCAGCGCCGGGTGCCGCAGCGGCGCGACGCGTTCGATGGTCCGCACGAGCGCCTCACGCTCACGCCGATCCGCCGCGTCGTAGATGCGCACCCGATGCGGGACGCCTGCCTCCTGGCGCACGCCGCGGTACACCGCCGCCGGCCCGCCGTCGGTGCGGGCGTCCCAGATCTGCGACACCGCGTCGGTCCACAACAGGCCACGCAGCTCGTACGGTCCGATGGTCGTCCCTGCCTGCATACCGCGTCCTCCCGTCGGCGTGACACGGCCCGGCCGCAACGTGGAGTTCCCCACACCCCGCGTCACTGCCGCCCTGCGTCCGGCCTCCGGGTCGTGGCCATCCGCGCCTGCCGTGGACACGGTAGCGTCAACGCACGTCACAGCGCGTCCGGGCATCCGGACACCGTTACGTCCGGATGCCCCGCAGCGCGCGTGCCGCGGCCTCCGCCCGGGTCCTCACCTGGAGCGCCGACAGGATGCTGCTGACGTGGTGCTCGACGGTGCGGCGGCTGATGAACAGCCGTTCGGCGATGTCGGCGTTCGACAGGCCTTCGGCGACCAGATCGAGCACCTCGTGCTGTCGGGCGGTCAGGACGCCGTCGACAGGTGGGCGAGCGGGGCCGGTTTCACCGAGACGGCGCAGCAGCTGTGCGGCGGCGTCGGCGCCACGCACGGCTCCGATGGCCTGGAAGCCCTCGAGCGCTGAGCGGGCCTCACCGGTCGCGACCTGTGGTCGCTCGTCGGCGAGCAGCGTCGCGAGCTGCAGTCGTGTGCCGGCGATGTCGTGGGCCATGCCACCATCGGCGAACGCGACGAGCGCCTCCTCGAGGTGGGCCGCCGCCGCCTGGCCGGCCGTGGCGGCCGCGATCCCCGCCCGGGCGCGGGCGGCGAACCCTCGCACCGAGGGCACACCGCAGCTGTCGGCGAGCGCCTCGAGCTGGTCCGTGCGCTCGCGCGCCTGGTCGACGGCGCCGCACGCGAGCGCGACGTCGACGGCCAGCGCCACACCGGGCGCTGCCGGGAGGTCGCACGTGCCGCGTGGCAGGTGGCGATCCAGCACCGCCCGCGCGTGGTCCGGCGCGTCGCGGGCCAGCAGCACGCGCGCCCTGGGCAGCACGGCGAGCGGATGGTCCTCGTACCCTCCGATCAGCCGCGCGGCCTCCTCGATGCGGCCCTGGCGCGCCCGCAGCTCTGCCAGACGCAGCAGCGGCTCGAACCGGGTGCCGCGGTAGGTGTCGTCGTAGATCGACAGCGCGATCTGCAGCTCGCGCTCCGCGTCGACCCAACGTCCGGCGGACGTCAGCAGACCCCCGTAGTGCATGCGGCAGATCGCGGAGATCGGCAGCTCGTCCGTGCGTTCGACGTAGTGATCCACCGCGCCGAGCCACTGCTCGGCCCGTCCGACATCGATCGCCATCTCGCAGGCATGGAACAGGCTGCACCAGATGCTGCCGGCCGCCCACGCGTCACTGACCAGGCCGCTGGCGACGGCGGCGACGGCCTCATCGATCAGTCGCATGCCGTCGGCAACGGCACCCCGTTCGATGTGCGCCTTGCCGACGTAGCCGAGCGCATCGTGTTCGAGGCCCGGCGCGTCGAACCTGCGTCCGATCCCGACGGCCGCGCGGGCGCGCCGCTCACGCTCGTCGGGGTCGGACGCGACGGCGCCGAGGAACAGCTCGACCAGCCCGTGCACGACGCACACGTCACAGTCGGCCAGCATCCGCTGCGCGTGACCGATCCATCCGCTGACCGCCGCCGCGTTCCCGTACACCAGGCCGTGCAGCTGCGCCAGGTGGACCGCGACACGCGCGGCGTCCGGCCGGTCGCCGCGGCGGCGGTAGAGGGCGTACGCGCGTTCGCGGAGCGCCGCCGACTCGGCGTACGCGCCCTGCCAGTACCGCGCCTCCCCCAGGCCGTCGAGGACCTCGGCGGACTCCTCCGATGCCCGCGCCTGCTCGAACGCGTCGCTCGCCGCCGTCCAGTTGCACGCGTCGAGCGCGCGTCGCCCGCGGTCAACGAGTGCGGCTGCCTGACCCGTCATGTCGTCAGCGTGCCACACGGGGACAGGTGTCGGAATGCGTGGATCCACCGATGCGCGTGTCGACGCCCGACGCCATCCTCACGGCGGCACCTCGACAGGAGCACGCGTGATGCGGAACATGATGACGGGCGACGGCTGGCAACTGCAGGGCAACGCGGCGGACGCCTACGAGCGGTATCTGGTTCCGGCGATCTTCGACGCCATGGCACGTCGGCTCGTCGCCATCGCCGACGTGCGCCCGGGCGACCGCGTGCTCGACGTTGCCTGCGGCACCGGGGTCGTCGCTCGTGCCGCAGGCGGACGGGTGGGCCCGACCGGGTCGATAACGGGCGTTGACATCAACCCCGACATGCTCGCCGCCGCATCGGCCGCGGCGGCCGACGTGACGTCCGACATCGACTGGCGCCTCGCCGACGCCGGTGCGCTGCCGTTCGACGACGACACGTTCGACGTCGTGCTGTGCGAGGAGGCCGTGCAGTTCTTCCCCGACCCGGTCGCGGTGCTCCGTGAGATCCGCCGCGTCGCGACACGGGACGGGACGATCGCGTTCAGCGTTCTGCGCCCGTTGGCCCACAACCCGGTGTACGCCGTGTTCTCGCGGCTGCTCGGCCAGTACGCAGGTGACGCGGCGGCGCGGATGATGGCCTCGCCCTTCGCGTTCGGGGACGCGGGAGCGCTGCGGGCGGCGGCGGACGAGGCCGGCCTGACCGATGTCGTCGTGCGCATCGCAGTCGGCGAGGAGCGGTTCCCCTCGGTCGCGGAGTTCGTACGTCGCGAGGCAGCGAGCTCACCGTTGGCCGGACCACTCGCCGCGCTCGACGATGTACGCCTCGGCGCACTCGTCGCGGCGTGCGAGGACGCGTTGGCAGCGCACGTGGACGACACGGGCCTCGTGTTCCACAACGAGACCCATGTCGTCACGGCGCGTCCGGGGCGACGACCGACGTGAACAACGACGCCTGCAGGAAGGATGACTGCATCGCCACGTCCCGCAGCGGGTCCTCGCGGTCGAGCTCTGCGTAGGCCAGTCCGCCGGTCGAGTCGAGTGTGTGGACCTCGATGATGTCGGCCTGGCAGAAACCAGCGCTCTGTCATGGGTCGCGGTCGCAATGGCCGGCTCACCACCCTCACCCCGGCACGTGCCATGGCGCCTGGCACGAGACATACGCATCCGCGGCGGCACGTGTCAACAAGACCTGCGCATTCCGTGTCAAGACGTGGACAACGCCGCACTGCGGTCGCATTCGTGGCAATTTGGTGCATGTTGCGACCACGCATCGGACCTCGGACGCAGCAAACCCCCGGCCTCGGCATGGCTCCGGGGTTCAGAACGGGGTGAGGTGGAGCTGAGGGGAATCGAACCCCTGGCCTCCTCGATGCGACCGAGGCGCTCTACCAACTGAGCTACAGCCCCGCGGCACGCGATGCTAGCACTCGACGGCACACGTCGACGACCACGCGGAGGACAGGTGTCGTCGTTGGACGACGACCTCAGCCGTCCGCGCTCCCGACCCGTCCGTCGAGGTCAGCGGCGGCGAGTGCACGATGTACTCGATCGAGCTGCAGCGCCGTCGTCAGGTCGCCGCGGCTGCGTTCGGTGATCGACCGCGCGACATCGGTCGAGCGCCGCAGACCGCCGGTCACGCCGTCCGGGAAGTCGATCGTGACCAGCACCGCGATGATGTCCTCCATCGCGGCGAGCGCGGCGCTGGCCCCGTCGTGGTCGCCCGCGCGCAAGAGGTCGAGCATCCGTCGACGCAGCTCGCCAACGGTCTCGGCCAGCCCGTTGAGCCACGCCGCCGTGTCGATGTCGAGCTCGTCGGGGCCGGGCAGGTCGTCGGACGCGGCGACGAGCAGTCCATAGACCAGCCGGGCTTCGGCGTACTCCTTCTGGGCGTCGAGGACGAAGCCGGCGCCGGTCAGCTGTGGCCGCTCACGTGAGGCGCCCCGTACGACGTCGAGCGAGTCGGTCGCCTCGTCGAGCAGTGCGCGCGCCGTCGCCCCCTCGGAGCGATGCACCGCGCGGATCGCGTTTGCCGCAGAACGGATGACGCGGCGCGACGCCGCGTACGCGTCCTCACGCGCCCGGTGCAGGGTCTCGAGCTCAGTCCGTGCGCGCTCGCCGATGTCGTCGAGCTGTGCCACGCGTCCTCCTCGGTGATGCCCGTGGGGTCACGAATCGGTGGAGCGGCCCCGCTGCCAGCCCGTGACGATGATGCCCGACGCGTCGCCCACGACCAGCTCGATCGCGTCGGGATCGGCAACGGTGGGTTGCGGCGCTTGTCGTCGCGCGCGTTCCTCCGCGATGTCGTGCAGGGTCTCGCGCTGCTCGGCGAGGCGTCGTTCGAGCCGCACGGCCAAACCGACGTACAGGGTGTACGGCACGCCGATGACAGCGGCGGGCACCCACCACGGGCCGCCGAGCGCAAGCCCCGCCACGACCGCGGCGACCAGCGCGAAGCCGCCGCGGGCGAGCACGGCACGTCGGCGCAGCTCGGCGCGGCTGCGCGGCTGTGCGGCGACGATCTTCTCGGGATCGCTCAGGACGAGGATCCGGCGGCCGGCTCCGTCGCCGTCGCGCCGGTCGGAAGCGGACCGGGGCAGGGCGTCACCGTCGCCATCGACGTCGGTACCCAGCTCCTGCGTCGAGGCGTCACGTCGGTTGCGCAGCAGGCCGGGCAGCAGCACCCAGGTCCACAGGGCGACCAGCAGTCCGACGACGACGAAGCTCATCGCGGCGCAGACTACCAACGAAGTGATTTTTCCCGGCGGATGTCCGGCGCACCGCCGACGACTGGGCCTCATCCTCGCTCATGCCGGGCACACACGCCGTGATCCGGCCCCGCGGCGCCGGCGCTTCAGCGGGGGTGATCGCCGCCGCGCAGCTGATCGACGGCGTGACCGAGCACACGCAGGACGACCGACAGGTTCTCGGTCGCCCCCTTGGGCGATCCAGGCAGGTTGATGATCAACGTGTCCTGCGCGACGCCCGCGATGGCGCGGGACAACATGCCCATCGGCGTGATGCGCAGCGCGGCCGCACGCATCGCCTCCGCGATGCCGTCGACGGTGCGCTCGATGACGTCGCTGGTCGCCTCGGGCGTGCGGTCCCGCGGGTGCAGGCCCGTGCCGCCGGTCGTCACGATCACGTCGGCGTCCGGCAGTGCGGTCCGCAGCGCGTCGGCGACGACGTCGCGGCCGTCCGGCACGACGACGACGGGATTGACGGTGAACCCCGCCGAGCGCAGCTGCTCGGCGAGCAGCGGACCTGCCTCGTCGTCGTAGACACCGGCGGCGGCGCGCGTCGAGACGGTGAGCACCGTCGCCCGTCGCGGTTTCTCAGCCATCGTCGCCACCCCGCCGGTACTCGCCACGCACGCCGCCGGACTTGTGCTCGAGCCGCACGTGGCGCACCACGGCGCCCCGGTCGATCGCCTTGATCATGTCGTACAGCGCGAGTGCGGCGGTGCTGGCCGCGACCAGTGCCTCCATCTCGACACCGGTGCGGTCGGCGGCGCGGACCGTGGTGCGGATCTCGGCTCGGGGCGGATCGTGGTGGACGACGACATCGACCTCGACGCCCGCCAGCGCGACGGTGTGGCACAGCGGGATCAGCTCCGGGGTGCGCTTCGCGGCCATGATGCCGGCCACCCGGGCCACGGCCAGCGCGTCACCCTTGGGCAGACTGCCCGCCGCGAGCTGCTCCGCGGTGGCCGCGCGCAACACGACCTCGGCACTCGCGGTGGCCTCACGGACGGACGGTGCCTTGTCGCCGACATCCACCATGCGTGCGTGACCGCGCGCGTCGAGGTGGGTCAGCCGGTCATCGGTCACAGCGTCACACGCTGCGCAGCAGGTGCACGACGACCCGCTCGCCGATCTCCAGGCGGTCCCGGTCGGCCGGCACCTCGGCGAGGCCGTCCGCATCGACCAGCGAGCGCAGGATGCCGCTGCCCTGCGCGCCGGTCGGCCGCGCCTGCCACTCCCCGTCCCGCCGTCGCAGCGTGACGCGGGTGAACTCCACCTTGTCTGCGACCGAGTCCAACGGGGCCTCGAGCGCCGCGCTGATACGCGGCCGGCTGAGGTCGCGGCGGCCCTGCAGCCGACGGATGGTCGGGCGGACGAAGACCTCGAAGCTGACGTACGCGCTGACGGGGTTGCCCGGCAGACCGAAGCACGGGATGTAGCGGTCGGGGTCCGCCTCGATGAAGCCGAACGCCTGCGGCATGCCCGGCCGCATGCCGACCTTGCGGAACTGCACGTCACCGAGCTCGGCGAGGACCACCTTGACCATGTCGTAGCGGCCGGCGCTGACGCCGCCGGTCGTCACGAGCACGTCCGCGTGGGGCAGCAGTTCCTCGATCGTCTCACGCAGGTCGGCCTTGTCGTCCGAGGCGATCATGCGCCGCAGCGTCTGCGCGCCGGTGTCACGCGCCAGCACGGTCAGCACGTAGCTGTTCGCATCGTAGATCGCCCCGGCTGACCGCTCGGTCCCGGGGTCGGCGAGCTCCTCGCCGGTCGACACCACGACCACGCGCGGCTGCGGGTAGACCGAGACGTACGAGTGACCCAACGCGGCGAGCATGCCGACGCTCGCGGCGTCGAGCACGGTGCCGGTGACCAGGATCGTCTCGCCGGCGCGCACCGACTCGCCGGCGCGACGGATGTGGGCACCGTGCGCGGGCGGCGACGTCACCCGGACCCGGTCGCCATCGCGCTCGACCTGCTCGACCGGCACGACCGCGTCCGCACCCGGTGGCATCACGGCACCGGTCATCACCCCGACGGCGGTGCCGGGCTCGGCGGGCATCGGCTCGTCGTCGCCGGCCGCGACCTCGCCGACGACGGGCAGCCACCCGTCCGCGGCGTCGGCGACCACGGCGTAGCCGTCCATCGCCGAGTTGTCGAACGGTGGGACGTCGGTGTGCGCGACGACGTCGGCGGCCAGCGCGCAGCCTGACGCATCCAGCAGCGACAGCTGGATCGGCGGCAGCGGAGAGACCGCGTCGATGATGCCCTGCAGGTACTCCGACAGCGGAACCAGCTCGGACGCGGGCGGACCGTGGTCGTGGTGGCTGACCTCGTCTTGGGCACCGCCATGCTGGTCGGGCGGTGCGTCGTGCACGTCGTCGTCAGGTCGGTCGGCGGATGGTTGGCTCACCACGACTGCACCACCTCACGCAGGAAGGCCCGGAACTCAGGACCCAGATCAGCACGCTCGGTCGCCAGGCGCACGGTCGCCCGCAGCCAGTCGGCCTTGCTCCCCAGATCGAAGCGTGGACCCGTGTATCGGATCGCCCGGATCGGCTTCTCGAGCGCTTGCGCCCGCATCGCATCGGTGAGCTGGATCTCACCACCCTGTCCCGGGTGCAGCGCGTCGATCTGATCGAAGATGTCGGGTGTCAGCACGTACCTGCCGATGATGCACAGGTTGGAGGGCGCGCTGGTCGGCCCGGGCTTCTCGACCATGTCGGTGACGTGATAGACGTCGGGGTCGCTCGGATCGGGCTCACCCGCGATCACGCCGTACTTGTGCAACTGGTCGTCGTCGAACTCCGTGACGGCGAGCACCGTGCGTTCGGTCACGGAGTTGAGCTCGGTCATCCGCCGCAGCAACTGCCCACCGTCGCCGAGGACGTCGTCACCCAGCAGCACGGCGAACGGCTCGTCACCGACGTGGTTTCGGGCACATCCCACGGCGTGACCAAGGCCCAGCGGCCGGCCCTGTCGCACGTAGTGGAGGCGCGCCAGCATCGCGGGCTGGCGGATCGCCGCGAGCAGATCGTCACGGCCGTCGGCCGCCAGGCTGGCCTCGAGCTGCTCGTCCCGATCGAAGTGATCCTCCAACGACCGCGTGCCACGACCCGTGACCACCAACAGGTCGTCGATGCCCGCCGTCACCGCCTCCTCGACGGTGTACTGCACCGCGGGCTTGTCCACGAGTGGCAGCATCTCTTTGGGCTGTGACTTCGTGGCAGGCAGGAACCGGGTGCCCAGACCCGCGGCCGGGATGACCGCCTTGCGCGCTCGCAACGCCATGCCTCTCGCCTCGTCGACTTCCGACCGGGATCAGCTGCGGTCGGATGTGGCTGGACGGAAGTCTACGGGGTCGACCCGCCCGCCGGAACGCGGGTGCCCGGACGGCGCGCGGGCTACGCTGCCCCGGCGCCGTTCAGGTGGCCGGCCGGACCCTCCCTGCGGTGCGGCGAAGGCACGCTCACGGGTCCCCGACGGGGCCTGCCGACGGGTGGTGGAGCTGGTGCGCGACCAGAAGGCCCGGGTGCGGCGGGAGCTGCTCGCGCGCCGCGACGCCCTGGCACACGACGTGCACGCGCGCGCCAGCGCGGCGGTGCGTGCACGTCTGTCGCAGCTCCCCGAGGTCAGCACGGCCAGGACCCTGCTGGCGTTCGCGTCCTTCGGGTCGGAGGTCGCGCTCGACCCCTTCCTGGTCGACCGCATCGCCCTGGGCGTCGGGGTGTTCCTGCCCTACATCGCCCGGATGTCGCCGCCGTGGCTCGAGATGATGCGGGTGACGGATCTCGACGCCGATCTCGTGCCGGGGCGGATGGGCATCCGCGAGCCCGTCCGGCGTGGCCGCCGCCCCGCCCGGGTGGACCGGCTGGACGTGGTCGTCGCTCCGGGCGTCGCGTTCGACCGCGCGGGAGGCCGGCTCGGCTACGGGGGTGGGTTCTACGACGGGCTGCTGCTGCGGCTGCGGCCGGAGACCCCCGTCATCGGCGTCGCCTTCGCCACGCAGATCGTCGACCGCGTGCCGCGTGACGACCGTGACGTGCCGGTCGACATGGTCGTCACCGAGGAGGGCGTGGTCGTGACGTGACCTCTGCCGGGGCCCGTGCGCCCGCGGCGTGCACCAACTCGGCATACTGGCGCGCGGACGTGACAGTCCCGCACGGCCGGGTGCGCCGCCGAACCCCGGTCGGCCCCGGCCGCGGCCACCCCCGCGTGCCCGGGCCCGGTGGACCGGTCGGGCCGGTCACACCCGTTTCAACGCCGGGAGCAGCAACCATGCCAACGTACGAGTACGCGTGCCGCGACTGCGGACGGCACCTCGAGGTCGTGCAGTCGTTCAGTGACGACCCGCTGCAGACCTGCCAGCACTGCGGAGGGCAGTTGCGCAAGGTCTTCAGCGCCGCTGGGATCATCTTCAAGGGTTCGGGCTACTACGTCACCGACACCCGCAACGAGCGGTCGCGCAGCGGCTCGACGAGCGGGTCGTCGCGGTCGTCGGACGGTGACGGATCCGGCTCGTCGGACTCGTCGAGCTCGACGGCCGACAGCGCGAAGAGCACGTCGTCGGACACGGCCGCATCGACCGACGCCAAGAGCGCCTGAGGATGGCGCCCGGCGCGATCGCGGTCGGCATCATCGGCGGCTCGGGCTTCTACGAACTGCTCGACGACGCCCGTGAGGTGACCCCGGAGACGCCGTACGGCGCGACGTCCGCGCCCGTGGTCATCGGTGAGATCGACGGGCGCGCGGTCGGCTTTCTGCCACGCCACGGCCCGAACCACGAGCTGCCGCCGCACCGCATCAACTACCGCGCGAACCTCTGGGCCCTGTCGGAGCTCGGCGCCACCGACGTCATCCTGCCGTGTGCGGCCGGCTCACTGCAGCCCGACGTGATGCCGGGTCACTTCGTCGTCGCCGACCAGGTCGTCGACCGAACCCGCAACCGCGTCGACACGTTCCACGACGAGACGCCCGTGACCCACGTCTCACTCGCCGACCCCTACGACGAGGAGATGCGGCAGGTCGCCGTGCAGTGCGCCCGCGACCTGCGCATCCCCGTCCACGACCGCGGCACGGTCGTGGTGATCGAGGGGCCGCGGTTCTCGACCCGCGCCGAGTCGCGCTTCTACTCGTCGATGGGCTGGGAGGTCATCAACATGACGCAGTACCCCGAGGTCGCGCTGGCCAGGGAGCTGCAGATGGCCGCCGTCAACGTCTCACTGATCACCGATTACGACGTCGGTCTCGAGGACGACCCCAGCGTGCCACCGGTCAGCAAGGACCGGGTGGTGGAGGTCTTCGCTGCGAACAACTCCCGCCTGCGCGACCTGCTCTTCGCAATGGTGCCCCGGCTGCCCCTGTCGCCCGGCCGGCCGACGCTGCGCGCCCTCGACGGCGCCCAGTTCTCGCCGTAGCTCCGAGGACACCCCGCCACGGACCGCCGGCGCGTCCGGACCGGCACGGCGGTGACGTTGTCAACACCCCGGCATGGCCTCGCCGTGCACGCCCGGCGGCAGGCTGTCAGCCTGCCGGGCCATGCGCTCACTGTCCCACCTGCGACGCCACCTCGACGGGCCACCATACGCCCTGCCCGCGGCGCTCGACGCGTGCAGCGAACGCTGGTGGCGGACGACGCCACGCCGACGCGCGCTCGCGCTCGTCGCGGCGTTCCTGGCCGTCGTCGCGGTCGGTCAGTGGTGGACCGCGCACGTGCACCGTCGCTGGGGCGGACCCGCCCGTCGCGCGCTGATCGCCGTCGAGCACGCCAACGTCGGTGACCGTCCGCAGGTGCGGTCGGTGCTGCTGCCACCGGCGATGGTGCCGGCCGACGCCCCGCGCTCGGTCGACGGCGACGAGCGACTCGCGCTCGCGCTACCCGCCAGTGCGGTGCTGACCAGGGCGCACCTGTCACCCGAGGGCCCGGCAGCTGGCCTCGACCCGGAGCTGCGCGCCGTGCCGCTGCCCGTCCCACCGGGGTTGGAGGTCACGGCGGGTGGAACGGTCGACGTCTGGGTGCTCGAGGCCGCACCGGACCGGTCACGGCGCGTGGCCGAGCGCCGACCTGTGCTTCGCGTGTCCGCCGGGGACGATCCCGTCGCGCTCGTGGGGCTGGCGACGGCCGAGGTGGCGGCGACCATGCGGGGACTGGCGGGTGGTGATGTGCTGCTCACACAGGCGCCGCCGTGATCGCGCAACCCGCGACGGTGCCGGTCGACCGATCCGGACCTGCACGCACCGGCGGGCGAGAGCCTATGCTCGTGTCCGTCATCTCCGGCCGTTCGGCCGGAGCATCCGGGCGACCTCGAGGACCGATCCAGCCGTGGGCGAAGTGCTCCGTGCCGTCCTGCTCGGGCTCATCCAGGGCCTGACCGAGTTCATCCCCGTCTCGTCGAGCGGGCACCTCGTGCTCGTGCCGCACTTCCTGGGCATCGAGACCCCGGGGATCGCGTTCGACGTCGCGCTCCACCTGGGCACGTTCGCGGCGGTCGTGCTCTACTTCCGCACCGACCTGAAGTTGATGCTCGCGGCAGTCTTCGGCATCGGTGACCCCGTCCTCATCCCCTATCACCGCCGCCTCGCGGCACTGCTGGCCGTCGGCAGCGTGCCGGTGGCGATCATCGGCGTGCTGCTCGGCGACGTCGTCGAGGCCGCGTTCGAATCCCCGACGACGGCCGCGACGTTCCTGATCGCGACCGGGGCGTTGCTGGTGCTAGGCGAGGCCGCACGCACGCGACGTGGAGGCATCACGGCGGCGCGCCCGCCGACCGACCGCAAGCAGATCATGGTCGGCTACGACGCCGGCGATCACGAGGGCATGACGCTGGATCGGATCGGCATCCGGCACGCGCTGATCATCGGCGTCGGGCAGTGCTTCGCCCTGTTCCCCGGGGTCTCGCGATCCGGCACGACCATCGCGACGGGCATGGGTGCGGGGCTGACGCGGCCCGCGGCCACCAGGTTCTCGTTCCTGCTGGCGCTGCCGGCCCTGGTCGGTGCGACCATCGTGAGCCTGCCGGACCTGACGGCGGGCAACCGCGTGTTCGGCGCACCCGCGATCGCGGCAGGCATCCTGGCAGCGTTCGTGTCCGGCTACCTGGCGATCCGCTGGCTGCTCGCGCTCGTCGCCCGGGACCGCCTCACCGGCTTCGCGGTGTACTGCGTCGTCGTCGGCGTCGCGAGCCTGATCGCGCTATCGCTCGGCGCCTGATCCCGCGGTCAGGTCGTGTCGGCGACACAGGTGTTGACCAGCTCGCCGATGCCCTCGATCTGCGTGTGGACCACCTGACCGGGTTGCAGGAAGCGGGGCGGGTCACAGCCCGCGCCGACGCCGCCCGGCGTCCCCGTGGAGATCACGTCGCCGGGCTGCAGCGTCATGATCCGACTCAGGTACGACACGACCTCCGCCGGGGGGAACACAAGGTCGCTCGTCCGCGCCGACTGACGCACATCGCCGTCGACCGCGCAGCTGATCGCCAGGTCCCGGGCGTGGTCGATCTCGTCGCCGGTCACCAGGACCGGACCGAGCGGGGTGGTCCGGTCGAACGTCTTGCCCTGCAGCCACTGCTGTGTGCGGAACTGCCAGTCGCGCATCGACACGTCGTTCATGATCGTGTAGCCGGCGATCACATCCGACGCGTCGGGCGCGTCGACGTTGCGTGCGCGCCGACCGATCACGAGCGCCAGTTCGACCTCGTGATCGGGCTTCGTCGACACCGACGGAAGCACGATGTCGTCGCGGGCGCCGATCAACGCCACCGCGAACTTGGCGAAGCACGTCGGGTGCTCCGGCAGGTCCCGGCCCATCTCGGTGATGTGTGTCTCGTAGTTGAGCCCCAGGCACACGATCTTGGGAGGGTTGACGACGACAGGCGCCAGATCGGCGTCGGCCACCGCGACGTCCTCCGCCGACACGTCGTCGCCGGCACCGGTCATCAGCGCCGTCACGGCGTCGGCGGCCTCGACGGGGACCAACCGGTCGCCGTCGAGCCTGGCCGCCGTGGTCGTCCCGTCCCCGTGCCGGAGCGTTGCGAACCTCATGCGTCCCCCTGTGCCCCGCCCGCGAGCGTCATGCCGTCCACCACGAGCGTCGCGCCACCCATCGCGCCACCGAACGGCAGGAAGCGCAGGTCGTCGCCGACCGCGATCAACTGCTCCAGCATCTGCGGGATCGAACCGGCGATGGTGGCCTCGCGCACCGCCTCGGCGAACACGCCGTCGCGGATCATCACACCCGCGGCGCCCACGCTGAAGTCCCCGGTGATGGGATTCGCACCCGAGTGCAGGCCCATCACCTGCTGGCAGTAGAAACCGGTGTCGATGTCGGCGATCAGCCCGGCCGGGCTCGTCGTACCCGGCTCGATGTAGAAGTTGGTCGGGCTCAGCCCCGGAGGCGCGCTGTAACTCGGGCGGCTGGCGTTGCCCGTGCTGGACGTGCCGTCGCGCACGGCGCTGGCGACGTGGTGCAGGTAGCCCCGCAGCACGCCATCCTCCAGCAGCACTGTCCGCTGCGTCGGTGTGCCCTCCCCGTCCCACGGCGCCGCAGCCGGACCCCCCACCAGCCGGCCGTCGTCCACGAGCTGCACGAACGACGGGGCGAGCTGCTCGCCGACCTTGCCGGCGAACAGGCTGCGGCCGCGCTGGACGGCCTCGGCGGTCAGCCCGCCGGCCACCAGCCCGAGGAACGACGCCGTGACGAATGGGTCGAACACCACCGGCAGCCGCGCGGTCGACGGCGCGGTGCCACCCAGCAGGCGCGTGGCGCGGTCCACGGCCTCGGCGGCAGTGGCATCAGTGTCGAGCTCGGCGAGGCTGCGCCCCATCGACAGTCCGAGCGCGCTGGTCGTCGACCCGTCGCGACCGGCGAGCGCCTCGACCAGCAGGTAGGCGTCGCTGCGCCGGTAGTCGGCGCGCACGCCGGTGCTGGACGCGATCGCGGCGATCCGCACGCTGTCGCCATAGCGCGCCGCGTCGGTCCCGGTGATGTGCCGACCGCCGCCACGGGTGGCCTGCTCCACCGCGATGGCCGCCTCGACCTTCTCGTCGGGCGTGACACGCTCGACTGCGGCGTCGTACAGCTGGTCCTCGTCGAAGTCGTCCACCGGTCGCGGACCGGGCAGCACGTTGCCGTCGTCGGGTGTGCCGACCGAGGCGTTGTCGCGTGCCTCGTCCAGCGCGGCGGCCAGCGCATCGTCCGACAGATCGACGGTGTAGCAGTAGCCCACACGACGGTCACTGACGACGCGGATGCCGACACCCCTACGCCGGGCGCTCGACAGCGACTCGACCGCGCCGTCGTGCGCCTTGACGGTGGTCTCGGTCTCGTCCAGCCCGAACGCCTCGACGCCCTCGTCGGCCCTCGCGCGATCGACGATGCGGTCCAGCACGCCCAGCAACTCGTCAGCACTCATGACCTACCCCCACGTCCGCGGGACGACCGCTGAGCGGTGCGATGTCCGGCCATCACGCGCCCGTCCCTCCCACCGTGATGCGGCTGATGCGGACCGTGGGGTTGCCCAGGCCGGCCGGGACGCCCTGACCGTCCTTGCCGCAGATGCCCTCCCGCACGTCGAAGTCCGTGCCCACCGCGTCGACGCGGGCGAGGATCGACGGACCGTCGCCGACCAGGTTGGCCCCGCGCACCGGGTGGGTCAGCTCGCCGTCCTCGATCAGCCACGCGACCGCCACGCCGAACACGAAGTCGCCGGATGCGGGGTCCACCTGTCCCCCACCCAGCTGGTCGCAGAACAGCCCGCGTCGCACCGCCCGCACGATCTCGTCGGGATCGTCGTCACCCGGCAGGATGTACGTGTTGGTCATCCGCGGGATCGGCAGGTGCGCGTAGGACTGGCGACGCGCGTTGCCGCTGCGTGCCAGGCCCAGTTCGTCGGCACGCAGCCGATCGGTCATGTAGTCGGTGCACACACCACGGTCGAACAGGACGGTGCGCTGCGCCGGCGTCCCCTCGTCGTCGAAGCCGAAGCTGCCCCACGCGTTGGCGATCGTGGCGTCGTCGACCCCGGAGATCAGGTCGGAGCCGATCTTGTCGCCGCGGCGGCCCTGGTAGACGCTGGCGCCCTTGGCGACGATGTCGGCCTCCATGCCGTGGCCGCACGCCTCGTGGAACAGCACGCCGCCACTGCCGGGCGCGAGCACGACCGTCATGTCCTCCGCAGGCGCCGGCCGGGAGTCGAGCATCAGCACGGCACGCTCGGCGGCGCGGCGGCCCACCTGGTCGGGCGGGTGCTCGTCGAGCAGTTCGAGGCCGGCCGCGGCGCCCGGCGCCTCGAGCCCGGTCTGGACGACGTCGTCGCGGGCCGCGACCACGCGCGCGGCCAGCCGCGTGCGCACGCGGTGCTCGGTGTGGCGGTGACCTTCCGAGTTGACCAGCAGCACGTCCTGGGTCGTGTCGCCGTAGGTCGCGCCGACCTGCCGGACCGCACCGTCGACGTCGCGCGCTGCCTCGTCGATGCGCCGCACGATGTCGGCCATGCCCGGACCGTCGAGCTCCGCCGGGTCACGCCGTGCCGGATGGCTGTAGGGCGGCTGCACGGTGCGCAGGTCGGCGATCGTCGCGCGATCGCGCCCGTCGATCCCTGCCGCCGCGGTGCGCGCGGCGTCGATCAGCGCCTCACGCGTCAGCACGTTGGTGAACGCATAGGCGGTGCGGCCGTCGGCGATCACGCGCACGCCACCACCGCGGTCGAGGCCCGTGACCAGGTCCTCGACCCGTTGGTCGTCGACGCCCACCGAGCGGCTGCGTCGCTGTTCGACGTACAGGTCGGCGAACTGGCCACCTGAGGACAGCGCGGCGTCGAGGATCGCACGCACGTCAGCGTCGTCGAGCTCGGGAAGCGTCACGGGCACCACCTGTCGCAGGGAGATGCGCCAGTCTCGCACGACCATCCGGCCGCCGGGCGTCGGATGTGCACGGACGCGGGCTGCGACCCCCGGCCGCCGGGCGTCGGATGCGCACGGACGCGGCCTGCGACCACCGGCCGCCGGGCGCCGGATGCGCACGGACGCGAGCTGCGACCACCGGCCGCCGGGCGCCACGCCGCCATACGCCGCACGTCCGGGCAGCCACCGACCGGACGCGGGTGGTGCCCCACCGACGGCGACCGCACGCCGCTGTGCGCGTCGGTGGCCACCAGGCACGAGCTCCCGGCGCCGCCGGCGGTAGCCTGCGCGCCATGGACGACCCTCGACCGACGATCGGCATCGTGGGCGGCGGACAGCTCGCGCGGATGTGCTGGCAGGCCGCGATAGGGCTCGACGTCGACCTGCGCGTGCTGGCGTCGCGGCCCGACGACGCAGCCGCCACAGTGATGACGCGCGCGGTGATCGGCGCTGCGGACGATCCGGATGCGCTGCGCCGCTTTGCCGCCGACTGCGATGTGCTGACGCTCGACCACGAGCTCGTCGACAGGGACACCCTCGCGTCGCTGGAGTCCGCCGGCCACGTGGTGCGCCCCGGGACGACCGCGCTGCGCCACGCGCAGGACAAGGCCCTGCAGCGTCACACGTTCGCCGGGGCGGGGCTGCCGGTACCCGCGTTCGTCGTGACCGCTGACATTGGCGTCGCGGAGGCGTTCGCCGGCGAGCACGGGTGGCCGGTCATGTGCAAACGGCCGCGCGGTGGCTATGACGGCCGCGGTGTGTGGCGCGTCGCGGACAGGGCCGAGCTGACGCAGGTGTGGTCGGAGGCCGGCGGTGACGACGGCGTGGACGTGCTGGTGGAGCGGTGCGTGCCGATCGCCACCGAACTGGCCGTCGTGGTCGCGCGTCGCCCCGGAGGGCAACGGGTGGCCGCGCCCGTCGTCGAGACCGTCCAGCACGACGGGATGCTGCGTGAGCTGTTCGTCCCCGCCCGCGTGCCGGGTACCGTGCGGCGCGACGCGGCGCGCCTGGCCGCCCGGGTGGTCGAACTGGTCGGCGCGGTCGGGATCTGCGCGGTCGAGCTGTTCTGGACAGGCGACGCCCTGCAGATCAACGAGATCGCGACACGACCACACAACTCGGGTCACTGGACGATCGACGGCGCCGCCACGTCGCAGTTCGAGAACCACCTGCGCGCCGTGCTGGATCTGCCGCTGGGCAGCATGGACGCCACCGGCCCGGCGGTCTGCAGCGTCAACGTGGTGGGCGGACCCGATGGAGCGTGGCCGCAGTCGCGGCTGCGGTCCGCACTCGGCGTCCCGGGCGTCCACGTCCACCTGTACGGCAAGGGGCCACGGCCCGGCCGCAAGCTCGGACACGTGACCGCGGTCGCCGAGGATCACGCCGGCGCGGCCCGGCACGCGCACGCCGCCGCCGACGCGCTGATGGGCGTGCGCCACCGGAGCACGGCGGCGGAGGCGGCCGGCCTGTGACGGGTGCCGTGCCGGGTCCAGGGTGGCGACTCATGAGGTACAGGTTCGGTCCGAAGTGGGTAGGGCTGCCGCGTGACGCACCGCGATCGGGCGCGTCGGCGACGGCCCAGAACCCGCCGTAGCCGCAGGAGGAAGACATGACGGACGCGTCACCCGACGACGCCGGCACGGGTGCAACCGGTGGATCCGACGCACCGCCGCGCGTCGCGGTGGTCATGGGCAGCGACTCGGACCTCGACTGCATGCAGGCCGCCGTCGACGCGCTCGCCCGCTTCGGCGTGGCGCACGAGGTGCGGGTGCTGTCCGCGCACCGGCGTCCCGACGAGATGTTGGCGTACGGAGCCGCGGCCGCCGACCGCGGGATCGCCGTCATCATCGCAGGCGCCGGCGGCGCAGCGCATCTGCCGGGCATGCTCGCCAGCGTCACGCGCCTGCCGGTGATCGGCGTACCGGTCCCGCTGCGCAGGCTCGACGGGCTGGACTCGCTGCTGTCGATCGTGCAGATGCCCCGCGGCGTGCCCGTGGCGACCGTCGCGATCGGCAACGCGGAGAACGCCGCGCTGCTGGCATGTCGCATGCTGGCGGTGGCCGACCCGAAGTTGGCCCGGGCGATGGATGCGCACCGGGACGGGCTGCGCGACCACTCGAGTGCCGCCGATGCACGCGTGCGGGAGCGCTTCGGCGGACAGGGAGCGCGCGAGGGTCAGTCGTGAACGGCCTCATCTGCCTGCAGGGCGGCGACGAGTTCACGCCCGACTGCCGCACCATGGATGAGGACTGGCTCGCGCGCATCGATGCCGGGGTCGTCGCGATCGCCCCCCTGGCCTGCGCCATCGGCGTCGAGTACCGCACGGCCGCCACCAACGGCGCGGAGTACCTGCGCGATCTCGGGGTGTCCGACATCATCGCCGTGCCCGAGCCCGAGACGTCGCTGCGGGGGTCGGTGCGCGCCATCATCGACGCCGACACCGTGGTGATCCCGGGCGGCTCACCGGTGCGGATACACCGGCGGGTGGTCGAGACCGCGATCGGCGGGGCGTTGCGCGCGCATCTCGTGCGCGGCGGCACGCTGATCGGCGCGAGCGCCGGCGCGATGGTGCTGGGCGAGGTGATGGTCGTACCGGGCGGCGACATGCAGGTCCGGCCCGGCCTTGCCGTCGTGCCCGGCGTGCTGGTGCTGCCCCACTACGACGAACCACGCGGCGATCTGGTCGACCGGGTGTCCGAGCAGGTCGGCAGCGACATCTCCATCCTGGGGATCCCCGCCTGTTGCGGCGTGCTGCCGATCAACGGCGAGATGGTGGCGCTCGGATCGCGCGACGCATGGCGCTTCACCGCCCACGGCGGGCCGTCGGTCATCCCCCACGCCTGACCTCACCAGTGGGGCGACCTGTCAACACCCAGCAGCCGAAGACACCCCACGCAAGCGGCACCACCCACCACCGGGACGACCTGTCAAAACCCAGCAGCCGAGGACACCCCACGCAAGCGGCACCACCCACCACCGGGGCGACCTGTCAACACCCAGCAGCCGAACTCGCCCCGCAGGACAGAGCCGCGGTCAGACCAGGCGGCGGTCGGTCGCCCAGCGGGTCAGCTCGTGGCGGTTGCTCAGCTGCAGCTTGCGCAGCACCGCGGACACGTGGGTCTCGACCGTCTTGACCGAGATGTGCAGGCGCTGGGCGATCACCTTGTAGGTGAAGCCCCGGGCGATGTGACGCAGGACCTCCCGCTCGCGGTTGGTCAGCTGGTCGAGCTCCGGGTCGACCGGCTGGATCGCGTCGCTGGCGAACGCGTCCAGGACGAAACCGGCCAGCCGCGGCGAGAAGACCGCGTCGCCGTCGTGGACCCGGCGGATCGCGTCCGTGAGCTCGGCAGGAGAGATGGACTTCGTCACGTAGCCGCGCGCGCCGGCGCGGACGATGGCGATCACGTCCTCCGCGGCATCGGAGACGCTCAGCGCCAGGAACTGCGTCTCGGGGCGTTCCTCCGAGATGGCCTCGATGACAGTGCGGCCGCCACCGCCCGGCATGTGCACATCGAGCAGCACGACGTCCGGACGGGTGCGGCGGATGCCGGAGATGGCGGTGTCGACGTCGCTGGCGGTGCCGACGACCTCGAACCCCACGCGCAGCTCCGACTTCACGCCGGACAGGAACAGACGGTGGTCATCGACGAGGAAGACGCGGATCATCGTGTGTGCTCCCGTGGCAGTTGGAGTTCGATCTCGGTGCCCGACCCGGGCTCGCTACGGACGGTCGCCACGCCACCGTGGCGCGACATCCTGCCGCGGATGGACTCGTCGATCCCGCGGCGGTCGTCGGGGATGGCTCGAGGGTCGAAGCCCTTGCCCTCATCGCGCACGAACACGGTGACGTGCGCGGGCTCGACCTCGACGTACATCGACACCGTGTCCGCCTGTGAGTGCCGCGCGGCGTTCTGCAGCGCCTCGTAGGCTGCTGCCGACAGCGCGCGGACCTGGTCGTCGACCAGCATGTCACCGACGACCACGAGCTCGACGGGAAGGTCGTACCGCTGCTCGATCCGCGCGGCGACGTCCTCGAACATGGGCTGGAGGCGGTCGGCCTGCTGGTCGTCGGCGCCGTACAGCCAGGCGCGCAGTTCGCGTTCCTGACTGCGCGCGAGGCTGATCATCCGGCGCGACGAGTCGCTGCGCTGGATCATCGCCAGCGTCTGCAGCACCGAGTCGTGCAGGTGGGCGGCGACCTCGGCGCGCTCCTGCGAACGGATGCGCTCGTGACGTTCCTGGGTCAGTTGCTGCGCCTGGCGGACCATCCATGGTCCAAGGATGAGACCGACGCCCAGACCGGTGATCACGACGGCGACCACGGCGCCACCGGTCTGCGGTAACGCGCTGCTGCCGGCGATGAAGATGCCGACGCCTGCGACGACCAGCACACCGCCCAGCGCGAGACGCACGAGCCCTGTCCGCCCGGGGCTCTCGGCGTTCGTCGCGGCCGAGGCGAACCGGTTCCACGCACCGCCGTCGTCATTACGCGACCAGATCACACTGCTGCCCAACGCGACGAGCGCGACCGGCCACACGACCCCGTCGCCAAGCCAGATGCCCGTCGACCGCAGCATCAGCATGATGCCGAGCACGATGGACAGCGTTCCGAGGTCGTGGCGTGGCCTGGCGCGGCGCACGACGGCGTCCGGGGGACGCTCCTGGTCGGCAGCGGTCCACAGCAACAGGTAGGCAAACACGCCGAACCCGCCGGCCATGCCGAGCGCGACGAAACTCGCACGTACGTACACCGGGTCGATGCCGAACCGCTCTGACAGCCCGCCTGCGATCCCGGCGATCACCCGCCTGTCATGGCTACGCCATAGCCCGACACCTCGTCGGGTGCTGGTCGGCTCCGTCTGCGTGGCGATGGCGGGATCCGTCGTCGGGTCGATGCATGGCGTGCGCTCCATGGTCGCACGGGCGCACGCGCAGGCCCATGGGTGACTCCCCTGAGGGATCAGAGCGTGCATCGGGGGTGGCCAGGGGGTTCCCTGATGGTCGCGGACGCCGTGGCGGACCATCATCAGGGCCATGGACACACGCCAGACACCGTCGGAACCCGGTCCCGAGCGCCGTTCAGCGACCGGGCCGGACCCAGGCGCGGACGACACCGCAACGGCAGCCCCGTCGGGTACGGATGCACCGTCCACCGCCGACGGGGCACCACCGGGGGCAGCGTCGGACGCACCGTCCCCGTCGGACCCGGGCGCACCGTCCACCGCCGACGGGGCGCCACCGGGTGCAGCGTGGGACGCACCGTCCCCGTCGGACCCGGGCACAACTCCACCGGACATCGACCCGGGCGCCGCCGGTCAATCGGACGCCAGCTCCCCACCCCCATCTGAGGCCAGCACGCCACCGGCCAACGACGCAGACGCTGGACCGGCGTCCGGCGACACGTCGGGGTCCGGGACCGGCTCACCACTTCCCCGCGGCCCCGGACCGTCGCCGGGCGGCCCCCCGCCCCCGCCGCCCGGCGGCGCGTCCGGCTCCGCGAGGGCCACTCCCCCGCCACCACGTCCACTCCGCACGCGCCAGCTGACGCGCCGCAGCCGCGACCGCGTGATCGCCGGTGTCGCCGGAGGGCTCGGGGACTACTTCAACGTCGACCCCGCGATCTTCCGGCTGGCCTTCGTCGGGCTGATGTTCATCGGTGGAGCCGGCCTGCCGCTGTACGGCGTCGCATGGCTGTTCGTCCCGGACCGGGATTCGGGCCGATCGGTCGGCGACGGCCTGTTGAGCCGCTTCAACGTCGGCAGCCGCTCGACCGGAAGGATCGTGCTCGCGGTGCTCGTCGTGGTCATTCTGGCCAACAGCGGACGCGCCTTCGGTGGCGAGTGGCTATGGGCCGCACTGCTGGTCGGCCTGGGTTTCCTGTTGTTCCGGGACTCCGACGATGACGACGACCGGCCCGGCAGGCCGTCCGTGGGCGGCGACGCGCCGACGTCGTCGCCGCAACGGCAGCCGGCATCCCGTACCACGGCGTCCGAGCCATCAGGCGGCCCGCCGTCCGACGAGAACCCCTTCGAGGCCAGGTCGACCAACCCGTACGACGACGCGTACTACAGCGACCTGATGACCGTGCCTCCGCCCCGGCGGACGGACGACGGCTGGCGGCCGACGCCCCTGGCTGAACCACCGAAGCCGCCGCCTCCTCCGTCGATCCTCGGGCGCGTCACCGTCGCGGCGGTGCTCATCGTGGTCGGTGCCGTCGCGCTGCTGGAGTCGCTGCTGCCGTGGTTCGATGTGGCGACGGCGACGTACGTGGCAGTGGCGCTGGCCATCGTGGGCGGCGGCCTGCTGGTCGGAGCCCGATGGGGCCGGGCACGTGGCCTGATCGTCCTGGGCGTCGTCATGCTCATGGGGCTGTCCGCGTCGGCGGCCGTCCCGGACGTGCCGACCGGCGTCGGTCAGCGGCGATACGTCCCCGAGAACGTCAGCGAAATCGCGGACGAGTATCGGCTGGGCATGGGCGAGATGCAGATCGACCTCACGCGCCTCGAGCTCGAGCCGGGCGAGGAGGTCACGCTGGAGGCGTCCACCACCATTGGGTCGCTCCAGGTGGTCGTGCCCGAAGGCGCAACCCTCGAAGGCCAGGCAGAGGTGCAGGTGGGGGCGGTCGACGTGCTCGACCGGACGAGCGACGGGACGCCGGCCACGCTGACCATCGCCGAGGAGGGCGACGAGGACGGTGGCACCATCGACCTCGATCTGTCAGCAGTGCTCGGTGAGATCGAGGTCGCCCGATCCGGCGAGCGAGGCCCTGCATTGCGCCCGGCTGCGGAGGGAATCTGATGGAACGCCACCGGCTGGATCTGTTGTCGTTGCTCGCCGGCCTGCTGTTCCTGGCCCTCGGCCTGGGGCACCTGCTGGCGGGTCCGGCGGCGGCGATCTGGCTCAGCATCACGCGCCTGTGGCCGATCCTGCTGGTCGGCGCCGGCGTCGCCGTCCTCGCCGGCATCATCCGCCGCGCCGACGACCGCTGAGTCGCTACGCTGCTAGCCGGACGCCCTCGTAGCTCAGTGGATAGAGCTCCGACCTCCTAAGTCGGGAGTCGCAGGTTCGATTCCTGCCGGGGGCACCCAGGTCAGACCGGTGTTTGTGCTGGTCAGACGGCCATAGGCCGTGTCGAGCGTCTGCCACTCCTTGCCGCGCATTGCCACTCGTGGCCGGACTCACCCGGCCTGTACCCGGCCTGGCCAGGACCGTACGGCCACATCGCATCACCGGCGGCGCGCGTGACGACCAGCTCGGTCCCGACCCAGGCGCGGTCGGGCCTACTCACGGGGCGCTGTGACCACCCGAAGGGCTCCGGCCTTCATGTCTTGGACAACCGCGAATTGGACGGCTGCAACCGGGATGAAGGGATTGATGGCGTCAGCTTGACGGACGCCGCCTCCGAGTTGGTC
Organism: Euzebyales bacterium; assembly: GCA_036374135.1. NCBI lineage: Bacteria > Bacillati > Actinomycetota > Nitriliruptoria > Euzebyales > Euzebyales bacterium. The sequence continues at coordinate 13,165 of DASUUK010000068.1, read as the reverse complement.
GCAGCTCGCGATCTACACGAGTTGTCAGACGCCATGTCGCCACCTTGACACCAGCATCGGCGTTCGAGCGTCTCCGATCACGTGGCAGCAGCGTTCCCGAGGTCCGGCCATGCAGTGGCATCCGCAAGCGAGTGCACCTCGTCTTCCAAGGCGGCCACTCTCTGCTGTAGCGCGTCACGCTGTGAGTCGCGTTGACCTGCAGCTCGGTCAGCAGCCTCAACGCCTGCCAGCACGTAGGGGCAGGTGGCCAACGCCGCGAGCATGGCGTGCGCCCAGATCGGCTCGACGTGGCCGTCCTGCGCGGCGACGACTGCCTGCCAGCCCGCGACGACGGCCCACAACGCGTTGTGGGTCACGTTCGTCAGTCGCTTGTAGTCGGCACGGCCGCGATGCGTGGCCGCCTGCCGCACGCCTTCGGCGAGTCCGACTCGCTCACCTTCGATACCTGAGTCCTCAGCCCAAACGAGCACGTTGTGCTCATACATCGAGCCGGTCGTGAGGCCGAGCGCAGCGCGCAGCTGCGTCTCATACTGCGAGGACTCGGCCACCAGGCCGACGAATCTGTTGAGCCGCCGGGGGCCGTCCGCACTCGGGTGTCCCAGCCAGGCGGCCGTAGCGGCAGCCTCGGCAGCCGGTCGAGCGGTGTCGTGCACGCTGAGGACATGTGGCGGGTCGCGGTACATCAGCAGTCGGGTCGACTCGACGCGCTCACCGGCACTGTAGACAAGGGCACGCAGCGCCAGATGCGCGAAGCCGTACGGATGCGGCATTGTGTCTGTTCCGACAGCGCCGTCCCGACCACACTCCACATCGGCGATCGAACCGGCCACGAACGGGTGCTGACTCGAAGCCATGCACTCGTGCGCCAGATCGGCGAGCAGCTCGTTGACGCGATCATTGAGGGAGGAGGACATCGCCCACCACGTTGCCATGCACAGCGCCGGAACGTGGAGGGTCGACGCCCCTCAGACGGCCGCCCGGACGATCGATGGACCGACGTAGTACCGGGGATACCTTGACGTTGCCCGAGGGCCAGATCACGTTGAGCGTGTCGCGCCATCGACGCAGTCCGAAGAGCCCGCGTGCAACGACCGGCGCCGAGCTGTCATCGTCGACGACAGCAGTCGAGGCTCGCATGGTAGGGGCGACCGCAAACCGCAAGCTCACCAGCTCTACGGCACCTGTCGTCGAGCCGCGCCGAAGCGATCGCCGGGTCGCTCAACCCGCCTCAACATCTGACACTCGTGCTCAGGCCGCAGTGGTCTACCGACGACCGAACCACGAACGATCTGACGGGATGAACATGGACGAACACGAGGTCCGTGAGCTGTTCTTCGAGCGGCTTCAGCACCTGAGCGCCGATGCCGAGTACGAGCTACGGCATCCGGACTATGTCATGGAGATGCCCCAGTCGGGTGAACGCATCCGCGGGCGCGACGCGATGCGCGCCTTTCAAGAGGCGTATCCGAACCCGCCGACCATCGAGCCACGTCGAGTGGTCGGATCGGGCGACGTATGGGTGGTCGAGGGCCGGTCGGATTATGGCGACGGTCAGGTCTTCCACGTGGCCGACATCGTCGAGTTCCGCGACGGGAGGATCTGGCGCGAAACCCGCTACTACGGCGAGCAGTTCGATGCGCCGCCATGGCGGGCAGAGTGGGTCGAGCGGATGTAACGAGGCTTCCTTGCGCCCTCACCGGCGGGCGTCCTCTGGCTCGATCCCCCTGCCGGCGCAGCTGCGCGTTGCGCCGCAGCAGGAATACCACCGTTCCCAGAACCGCCGCGACCATACCGACAGCCAGTGCGACCACGAGGTCCCTCGCCAGGTCGGCACATTCGCCGCCCGCTGCAGTGTCGCACACCGCCGAAGCGCCTACGCGTGAATGACATGTAACCGGGATGCCGGTAGGCAACGGCCAACAACGAAGATCGAGCTATACGGTTGGTGTCGCGTCGATCGCGTCTGCGACGAAGTCACCGTCCTCGCAGTGCATCTGGATAGTGAGCGTGCCGAGCTCCCACAGTGCGACCTCGACATCGCCGCGGTCCGGTGCGGATCGGTGTCGCGGGTCACACGGACGACCAGGTTGGATCGCTGGTAGGTCTCGCCGCCGTCGTCCCCGGAACGGACCTGCATCGTGATCCGGTACGGCGGTGCGAGCTCGCCGTCGCGTTCGGTCGGCATGGCCGACACGCCGAGCCAGCTGCCTTCGACGACGAACGGCCCCTCGGTCGCACAGCGCACGGGATCGAAGTAGGGCCGCAGACGCTGCCTCGGGATGGGGTCGAGGTCGTCGGCGAGGTAGATGTCGTCGTCGTCGACGACGACGACGACGACATCTCGGCAGGGTCGAAGCCCTCGAGTCGTCGCACAACACCGTGTCGGTCGAACCGCCGCCGTACCCGTCGTCGCACGGCGGGAAGGTGCCGCTGCCGAGGTCGCCGACGTCTGGCGGCACCACGGTCCCTTCGCCGTGCCCCGTGTACGAGCGCCCGTCGAACTCCAGCACGGCTGCGCACAGGCCGTCCGACGACGCGGGCCCACACCCACCGAGCACGGCGAGGCACCCGAGCATCGTCAGCACGCTGCGAAACCTCATCGACATGACCGTACGACGTCTGCGAACTCACACCGGTTCCCGCCGAGCGGTGCACGGCCACTCGGCACGCCCAGGCTGGAGGCAGCGATGGGTGAGCCGGGGTCTTCCGATGGGCGCTGCATCGACTCCGGCAGCCATTCCGGCTGCCCACCGACCTCCCTGTCGTCAGCATGCAGCTCGACGAGGATGGTCCCCGCGATGTCGACGGGGCCGTCAACGCGAGCGACTACGTCGTGTTGGCGCAGGTCGTCGGCGAGACCGGCGGCGCGCGCTTCGATGGCAACGATGGTGAAACACCGGAGGCGAGGAGTGGATGGAGGACGTCGATCTGCACCTCAGGGTCGACGAGTACCTGAAGGGTTCCGGAGATGGTCGCTTGACCATCCGATGGCCGAAGTACGTGACCAGCGCACGATCCAGCGACGCCCGCGTCGGGACCCTCGAGATCGAGGGCACACCACCCAACCTTGATCGACAAGCAACGCATCTGTTGTTCCTCGAGGACCACCGGGAGCCTTGGGGACTGACAGCTACCAGCTGGGGCGCCGCGTTCATGGACGTTGGTCCTGAGATGCGTGTCGGTGCCCATGTCGCCTCCTCGTTCGGGGATCTTCAAGGTCAGCCGCTGGGCCGCGTGCTGCCGCCACGAATGAGCGCCGAGATCAACGGATAGCCGCGTTGTGTGTCGCGGGTCCACGGATGGTCGCGAGCCGAGCGCTCTTCGTGTGTGGGCGGACGAGGAAGATCCGTCATGGCGTCGTCCGCGGTCGCCGATTGTGGACGTCGGATTCGGCACGGCGATCGTGTCGATGTAGCCACAGGAGGGCTCGGTTCTCGCAGTGACGTCACTGGCGAAGTGCGCGCGAGGCCGGACCGACTCGATCGGCACGCGCTGGCCGACATGTATCACGGGTGATACATTCAGGTCATGACCGAAGTGAACGTGCGCGAGCTGCGTAACCACGGCAGCGAGGTGCTCGACCGCGTCACCCGAGGTGAGACCCTGACCGTCACCCGTGCCGGGGTCCCGGTGGCCGAGCTCCGCCCGTTGCCGCGCAAGGCGACCTTGGCCTCCGTGCTGCTCGCCAGATGGCGCCGACTACCACACATCGACCCCGACCAGCTCCGTCGCGACCTCGACGCGGTCATGGACGCCAGCCTGTGACCGAACCGGCCGAGCATGGGCTGCTGGATACCATCACGGTCATCCTCCTGCCGCAGCTCGACGACCCGTCGCTGCTGCCTACCGAGCCGCTTATCAGCACGATCACGCTCGCGGAACTGTCGGTCGGGCCGCTGGTCGCGACCACCGAGGAGCAGCGCGCTGCCAGACAGGCACACGTACAGCAGGCCGAAGCCGACTTCGCCGCGCTGCCATTCGATACGGCCGCTGCCCGAGCATTCGGCCGCGTCGCGGCGTCACTGCGGCGCGCTGGCCGCAAGACCACCGCGCGAGCATACGACGCGATGATCGCAGCCGTGGCGATCGCCAACGGTCTGCCGATCTACACGGTCAACCCCAACGACTTCTCAGGCATCGACGACCTCGACGTCGTCGCCGTCCCGCATCCTCAGACCACTCGATAGCCGGGGCTCCGCGAAGGTTGGCGGTACCGCGGAGTGTTCCCTCACGGTCGCCGCTGCGTCGGTCACCTCTTCCACGCCAGCGTTGCCCGGCTGAGAGCGTCGACCTCATCGGGCGTCAGCGAGAACGCCAGGGCGCCGGCGTTGGCTCGTGCCTGCGTGCCGTTCTTCGCGCCGGGGATCGGCAGCACGAGCGGGTTCTCGATCAGCCACCGCAGCGCAACCTGGCTGGCGGTCTTCGCGTACCGTTCGCCGATCTCGGTCAGCAGGCGAACCACTGGTTGGATGGCGTCCAGTGCCGTGCGCCGGTAGCGGGGCAGGATGCGCCTGAACAGCCCGCCCGGCCGGTTCTGGCTGGAGTACTTGCCCGTCAGCAGACCCCCGGCGAGGGGGGTGTAGGCGATCAGCGTGACACCGAGCTCGCGGCACGCGTCGAGCACGCCGTCGGTCTCGGGTCGTCGATGCAGCAGGGAGTACTCGACCTGGTTGGAGGCGAGCGGGATGCCGCGTTCGGCGAGCGCGGCGTGGGCGTGACGCAGCTGGTGCGCGGAGTAATTGCTGACCCCCACGGCGTGCACTGTTCCCGCATCGACCGCATCCGCCAGCCGCTCCATCAGCTGCGGGATCGACACCCGTCTCGTCGGGAAGTGGTGCTGGTACAGATCGATGGTGGAGCGCTGCAGTCGGGTCAGGCTGGCCTCGAGCTCGTTGGGGAAGTCCTCGACGCGGAAGCGGAACCCGGCCGGGAACTTGCTGGCGACCAGCGCGGTCGTACCCTTGGCGAGCTCGCCGAGACGCCGTTCGGAGGCGCCGCCGCTGTACATGGCGGCGGTATCGAACAGGTTGACACCAGCATCGAGGCTCGCCTGCAGCGCGCGTCTCTCCTGTTCGTATCCGTGGGCGCCTCCGTACGCCAGCTTGGCCGGGTGCAGACGTGCGAGCCCGCGTGCCTGGCCCCATGTCATGGCGCCGACGCCCAGGCGTGGAACCCGCAGGCTGCTGCCACCCAGGGTCACATGGTCCATGCTGGTCTCCTCGTTCGACACCGCGTGGGTCGTCGCCCGTCGCACGCCAGACGCAACCCGGGCCGCCGCCGCGGTCGCCTCGGTCATCCCGTCGGTGCCACGGCCCCCCGACGTGGTGCGGCGTGGCGGTCGACGTCGACGGCGAGCTACCGCACCACCTTGATGTTGAACATCGGGTTCTGGGTGGCTGCCCAGAGGCGGGCCCACAGCGGCAGGTACATCTCGGTGCCCCTCGCCGTGGTGATGTCGCCGAGGTCGATCACGTCCGACCAGCCCAACGATCGCAGCAGCTCGGTCACCTGGGTCTTGGCGGCGGGGTCGTTGCCCGAGACGAACACCGTGTGGTCCCCGCCGGCCAGCTGCTTGGGATCGACCATCACGTAGGCGTTGATCGTGTTCAGCGCCTTCACCACCCGGGTCTCGGGCAAGCGGCGCTGGATCTGTTCCGCCAGGGAGTCGGTGTTGCTCACCCACAACGACGGAGGCATGCCGGCGGAGAAGTCCAGCGGATTGGCGATGTCGATGAGCACCTTGCCCGTCAGACGCTCCTCCCCGGCCGCCTCCAGCGCCGCGATGGATCCGCCTCCGTTGGTGGCGTTGACCACCAGCTCTCCGGCAGCGGCTGCATCGGCGAGCGTTGCCACGCCGACCTCGGGGTGCTGTGCGACCCACGTCGGGAACGCAGGGTTCCCGAACGTGTCGGGCTCGGTGCGCGCCATCGCGGTCGCAACGCTTCTGGTTCCGACGGTCACGTCGTGGCCCAGCTCCGCCAGCTTGCCCGCGATCGCTTGGCCGACCGGGCCGGTACCCAACACTGCGATCCTCATGCCGCCTCCTCCTGATAGAGACAGGTCTGTCTATCGGTGGCTGGCAACGTACAGACCGGTCTGTATCATGTCAACCCGATGAGCGACACTCGAGAGCGGCCGGTACGGGAGCGGATCCTGGAGACCGCGCAGCGGCTGTTCTACAGGGACGGGTTCCGCGCCGTGGGGATCGACACCATCATCGCCGAGGCTGGCATCGCCAAGATGAGCCTGTACCGTCACTTCCCCTCCAAGGACGACCTGATCGTCGCCTACCTGGAGGAGTCGAACCGGCAGTTCTGGGAATGGCTCGAGGGCGCAACAGCAGGCGCCGACGATCCGGTGGACCGGCTGATCGCCATGTTCGAGGCCATCGAGAAGCTCTCGACGAGCCCGGAGTGCTTGGGCTGCACGTTCCAGGGCACGGCCGCCGAGTTCCCCGACCGCGGCCATCCTGGCCACCAGGTCGCGTTGACCCACAAGAAGGAGGTCCGCGACCGGTTCGCCGAACTGGCCCGCCAGGCGGGTCTCCGCGACCCCGACGATCTGGGGAACCAGCTGCTGTTGCTGATGGACGGCGCATGGGTCGCCGCCCGCATGTTCGGACCCCACAACCCCGCCACCGGGCTCACGGCCGCCGCGCGAGCCCTCATCGACACGCATCGCTGATACGAAACGCACACACAGCACGACAAGCAGTTCACGACGTCACCTCGTCGGAGGCAGCACCCGCCCCGGCTGCCACGTACTCATCGAACATAGAAGCCAGCCACTGAGGGTATCCATCAGGGGATACCTTGACGTTGCCCGAGGGCCAGATCACGTTGAGCGTGTCGCGCCATCGACGCAGTCCGAAGAGCCCGCGTGCAACGACCGGCGCCGAGCTGTCATCGTCGACGACCCGTCCTCCTCGAGCCGGCAGCTTACTCGGCAACCTCGCCATCGATCGGGTCGCCGCACCGACGCAGACTCGCGGACGGTGTCAAGGGACGGCCGCATCGTCGCGCTCAACCCTTTAGTCTCGACCGGCATACACCGGACCGTCAGCAGGTGGCATGGACTGCCGTGAGATCTGTTTGACGGGAACCAATTTATCTGCTTGCGGAGAATTGCTAATTGCGCGACGCAGTAATCAAGCACCCAAATATTGACGCAGTGATTCGTGTGGCGGTGTCCGGAGCAGGCCCGCGACGGTGGACCGCTCAAGCCCGCAGGAGTCGGTCCGACGCGCGACAACGTGGTGCCACCGCCCAGCGATATCGAACGTGGTGCCACCGCCCAGCGATATCGAATGAAGGGCAGCGGCGGCGTGGGTTCAACCTGCGCTGAAGTCGCTCAGCCATGTCCGGAGCAACGCCTGCCAGGTCGCCTTGTCCACTGTGCCCGTCTCGGGCAGCGGGCTCTCGTGATGGAAACCCGGAATCTGCTGAAACCGTCTTACCACTTCCTCTGTCTTCGCTCCGAACGGCCGGTCGATGTGCAACTGGATGTGTGTGAATCCAGTCTGCGCGTTCAATTCGATCAGCATCTGCTTCATCCGGCGTGTGTAGCCGATGTTCTCGTCGTCGTCGTTGCGTCTCAGCAGCGGCAGCCGCAAGCGCACGTCCGACGCAGTCGTATCGAAGTTCTCGCTGGGGTTGGCGTCCAACGCCATGACCGACTCCCTGGTCCAATTAGGTCGGGATATCATGCCATACGCCAATTGCGGTCCGCCAGCGACCCTGGGGAAGAGCCGCACTACATCGGGCCTCGAGGCGCCGCGTCTGACCCCAAGTAGGTGTGGCCGGCGGGGATGTGTTCCTCGGTCCCAAAGAAGCGCATCGCCAGCGCCAACCGTCAACGCAGTGCCGCGTCCGGATGCCGTTGGTTGCTCGGGCCCAGGCGCGAGAACCGGAACGCTGGCGGAGCCACCGACTTCACGTCCCCGACGAGACGGTACGTTCTGCGCGGGTGGCGGTCTATCCCGATCTCTCCCTGAGTCGGCCCCGCCGGCGCTGTTCGTCGTGGGTGGCGCCAAGCCCACCGACAAGGCCGTCAACGACGTGCTCGGTGGCTTGGCGGTCAGCCCAACGCTGCCCGATCTTCAAGGAACGCAACATCATCAATTGAACCGCCGCGGGTTCGTTGGAGGCTTCGGGAAACCAGGCCAGACCACGCCATCGCACCGACAGATGCTGTCGTCGCACACCCTTGCGTCTACTCCAAGCGTGGGAGTCGCTGATCGACACTCGGCCAGCAAGCTACGTCGTCGTCACGTCATCCGGATGACGTCGACCGGCCTGGCGTGGTAGTCGGACACGGCGCCTTGCGCGCGCGCAGGACGTCGATGGCGGCGGCGGTTGATGGTCGCGGAGGAGTTTCGGCGGCGTCACGGTACACGGGGTCGCGGAACCGGTGATTGTGCCTGAGCACGGCGGCGCCGAGGCGTTGCGCGAGGGCGTAGTGGCCGCCGCCGACATCGACCGAGGGGATCTGGCGGTGGTCACCGACGTCGACTACCTTGCCACCGGCCGCATCAACCGCGCGTTGCAGGGCGAGGCGGGTGCGGGTGGGACACATCGCGGCCTCGTCGAGGATCACGACCACACCGCCAGGCAGCTTGCGGCGGCCGTGACGGAGCTCGACCAGGAGCCGGTCGACGGTGGCGGTGTCGGTGATGCCGGCGGACACCGCGAGTTGGTGCGCGGCGGTCGCAGAGGGTGCAACGCCGACGACAGGAATGCCGGCGGCGTCGAGGGCGGCGCGGTAGGCGCCGAGCGCGGTGGACTTGCCGGTCCCGGCCTTGCCGACGACGACGTCGACGCCCGGCGCCGGACGTGGCGAGCGTGCGGACCATGGGTCCGCTGGTCTTCGTCGAGGGACGGGTGTGCGGCGCGGACCTGGTCGACGGTCGTCTTCGGGATGCGTGCGACCCCACCGTGCTGGCGACGCATGGCGCGGTGGAGCAGTTCGGCCTCAGGCGGTTAGCAGGTCGATCGTGGTGTAGCGACGCTCGGACTGATCGCCCAGGCGGACGACGCGGCCGGTGGCGTCGCGGACGCGCAGCAGTTCGCTGGTGGTGCGGGCGGTGGGGGCGAGGACCGGGACGACGCGGTCGTCGCGCAGCCGGTTGGCGAGGATCTCGACCCGCATGGCGGCGTTGTCGCCGGTGGCGCGACAGCAGCAACAGCGCGCGGGGTCAACTGATGCACCCCATCGACTCGACGTGCTGTCACTCGGCGCGGGCCTGCTCTTCGTCGCCATCGGCGGTGCGCACCTGCTGGGCGGAGCGAGCGTGCTGGACTGCTGGTCGTGCTGCGCGCGTGGCCCCTGCTGCTCGTCGCTGCGGGCATCGCTGTGCTGGTCGGCGTGCGGCGCAGCCCGCACGACCGCTGAGTCGCTGCGCTGCGACGGCACACCCTGCGCAGCTCGGTGACGCACGCCACGTGCCACGCTCCACGCCCCTGGAGCGTGGTGGTCATCGGGCCGCGGTCGTCGTCCCGTCGACCCGCGACCGGATCTCTGCCCACAGCGCGGTGTAGGCGGCGGTCGCGACGCTGCGGGGCGCGTACGCGACGACCGGCTCGCGTCTGACGCTCATCTTCTCGACGTCCGTCGAGGACGGGATCACCGCACGGAGCAGCTCGGGACGTTCGCCCGGCAGGTTCGCCACGATCTCGCGGTGGAGACGCTTCCTACGGTCGACCATCGAGAAGAACGGCAGGACGACCGCATCGGTGCCGTGGGCATCATCGGTGAGCGTGCCCAGCTGCTCGAGCATCCGCAGCGACAGCGTCGTCGGGATCACCGGCACGAGCAGGACATCGGACACCCCGATGATGATCTCCGACACGAGCGAGATGCCCGGGGGGCAGTCGAGAATCACCCACTCGTACTCGTCGCCGACCTCGCGCAGTGCGCGCCGGATGCGGCGGATCGGCTTCTTCACTGCGTCGAGCACGAGGTCCAGGTAGCGGTTGGAGAAGTCGGCCGGCACCAGGTCGAGCGACGGGTAGTCGGTGCCCTTGATGACGTCGTCCAGATCTCGCGTGCCCGTGACGAGCGCCTTGACGCCACCCTTGATCCTGGGTCGGGTCCGGAAGCTGTAGCTCGCTGCGCCCTGCGGGTCGAGGTCCCACACGAGCGTCGGCGTGCCATCGCGGGCGGCGAGGTACGCGAGGCTGACCGCGGCCGCCGTCTTCCCGACACCACCCTTGAGGCTGTACGCGGCGAGTACCCTCATGTGACGGGCTCCGCGATCGGTTCGAAGAGCCGGCGGAAGCGCTGCCGGTTCTTCCGACGGTCGAAGCGCGCGAAGCGCTCCTGGAACTCCGCACGCGCCTGCTGCTGGCGCTGCGCCAACTGGCTCGAGAGCACCCCCATGGCCAGCACGGCCGGTCCGGTCGCGCCGGGGCGTTGGCCGAGCAGCTCAGCGAACCGCCGCAGGCTGCTGATCTGCACATCACAATCCTGGTAGGTGCCGAGGTTGTCCTGCAGCGTCACGAGCTCGGCGGTGAGAGACCTCATGTCGCCCCTGGGGTACAGGGACCGGTACGCCTCGAGCAGGTACCGGAGCTTCTTGGCCCGCTTGCGGAGGTCGTGGACGGCCTCGGCCGGCGAGTCGTCGTCGATGTGACGGCCGTGCCTGACGATGCTGCGGTACGCCTTCCAGATGCGCTCGCCGGCGGTGCGTCCGACGGGGGTCGATGCAGCCCCGGCTCCGTCCGGAGCGTCGAGGAACGCGCGCCACGAGGCCATCAGCTCCCGATAGCGCTGGGAGTCGAGCGCAACCATGAGCCGGGTGTACGCGTCCCGCCGGAGGTCTTCGAGCAGATCCCGGAGCGGTTCGACGTCGGCTCGGTGCTCGGCGGGCAACTGGGCCGTGAGATCGTCGAATCCGAGCAGGTACACGTCCAGGTCCCGCAGCTCGCTCGTCTCCCCTGCGAGCCATCTGAAGGCGTCGCCGTAGAACCTGCGCTCCGTCTCGGGGATCACCTCCCCCGCCTGGCTCAACATCGAGCGCGTGCGCCGGATCGCCACCCGGAAGTCGTGGAGGAACTCGGTGTCGATGTCGTCGCGGACCCCGCGTTCGTTGACCTCGATCGTGTCGAGGAGCGTCGAGCATATGGTGCTGAGCGCCTGCAGCGTCGGCGCCTCCGGCTCGATCGCCACCCGTAGCTTCGAGGAGTAGTCCGCCGGCTGCGCGCCGGCGGACTCGAACAGCGACCGGTCGGCGTCGTCGCGTCCGGCGACGAGACCCGGTGCGCCCTCCAGCCGGTCGACGAGGTCCGCCAGCACGTCGTCGTACCCCCTCACGCCGGTGACGACGACGCGCCATCCGAGGTCCCTGTCGTCCATGTCGCCAGGCCCGGTCACGGTGATGTGCTCGATCGCCGCACGGGCCACGCTCTTGTCCTCGCCGTCGCGAAGGCTGAAGAGCTCCCGCTCGACCCTCATCTCGGCGCGGGGCAACAGGGCGCGGAGCCCGAGGACCGGCGCGAGCAGCCTGGTGACGGGGCCGCCTGCGAGATCGGCCGCAGTCGATGGCGTCGTCGGGCTAGCCTGACGGCCGAGCACACGTGCAGGCTCCGCGGACGTGGCGCGACGGCGCCACGTGAGCCATGCGGCCGTGGGTGTCATGTCGTGCTCGAGCACGGCTCCCGCATCCCACACGCGCCAGTCGAACGAGTCCAGCAGCCGACGCTCGACCGTCTCGCGACCGTCGCGCCGCAGCCCGATGCCGGCGACCAGCGACTCGCGCAGGGCGCCCGACGTCGGATCGACCCCTCTCAGCACGCGCAGGGCAGTTCGCACGTTCGGGTGTCTCACTTGTGCACAACATGACTTCGTGAGCTGATGGCCGCACGCTCACGGATTCCTCGTAGTTGACCACATGTCACACCACGGCGTCGACACCGGATCGGTCGCATGACACATCAGCGCACCGGGCGGCCAACGACGAGGCGATCGCCTACGCTGACAGGCGACGGATTCACCCTCCCGAGAGCGTCGAGCATGACAGCCCGTGTTCGTCGCGTCCAGCGACGGGCAGATCCGAGACGTACAGCCACACAACCGCGCGCCGGTCGCGGCAGCGCTGCGGGTCGAGGGCGACGCCGCCGCGCAGGTCGCCCGCGTGGACGACCTCGCTGACCGCGTCGAGGCGCTCGACGTCAGCGAGGCGACCGACACCAACGAACACGCGCGCGAACCAGCCGACGACGGCCGATTGACGACTCATGAGGCCACACGTCGAGCCGCCCCGAGGGTCGCCCGTCACACTGGGGTCCGAGGGCCGGATGACGCGCCACCCCCCAAGGCGGTGCTGCTCCTCGCCTCGGTCAGCCAACGACGCCCAGGCTCACCGCGCTTTCTCCCCGGCGAAGTTTTCACGTCCGTTTCGCCCGGAAGCGGTACGTTGAGCGGGACCTGCGCAGCGGGGCCCGCGGCATGCGCGTAACAGGACCGTGCGCCCTGCAACCCGAATGGAGTGGGCATGGGTGTGGTGCTGTCCTACGGAGCGACCGGAACCCAAGGCGGGCCGGTGGCGCAACAGCTTGTCAGTGCCGGCGAGCGGGTGCGGTTGCTGGTGCGCAACCAGGCGACGGTTCGAGATCTCGAGACGCGCGGGGCGGAGGTGGCGGTCGGCGACCTCGGCGACCTCGACAGCCTGCGGGAGGCGCATCGCGACGTTGACCGCGTGTTCCTTCACCTACCACTCCAATACGACTTCGCGTTGCACAGAACCTACGGCGCCAACGCGATTGCCGCGGCGCGCGAGGCCGGCGTCGAACTGGTGGTGATCAACACCACTGCCCATGTCTACGAGGGAACCGACGTCGACGTCTACAACGTGCGCCAAGAGGTGCTCGATGGGCTGCGCGACAGCGGCGTGCCGACCATCGTGGTGCGCCCGACGTTCTACATGGACGTGTGGCTGGGTCCGTGGATCCTGCCGGGCATCCAACGCTCCGGCGTTCTCGCCTTTGCGTTGCCCAACGACTATCCCCTCTCGTGGGTGTCGGCCGACGAGGTCGGGGCGTACTGCGCCGCCGCGCTTGCCCGGCCCGACCTCGCAGGCCGCACGTTTGACATCGCCGGGCCGCAGGCGTTGACCGGCGATGAGATCGCCGCGACGCTGACGGCGATTCTCGGCAAGCCGATCACCTGG
>DASUUK010000067.1 GCA_036374135.1 Euzebyales bacterium | reverse complement strand
CGGCGTAGGCGCGGCGCCACTTGATCACCGTCGGTTCGGACACCCCGACCCGCTCGGCGATCTCCACACCCGAGCGGCCCTCGGCGGCCAGCAGCACGATCCGCGCCCGCCGCGCATCCCGTGCCGACCCGTTCTGTGATCGCACGCGGCGTTCCAACTCGGCGCGATCCGCCGCCGACACCGACAACCGCTTCACATGATTGGCCATGCCAGCAGTCTCGCAGACCACCACCGATCACTGAAGGAACTTCAGCGACCGTGCCACTAGCTGGACAGCACCCGGGGGCTTCGCGGAGAGCCCGCCGTTACGTCGGCGCGCCCGCGTCGAGCTCCTTGCCGCAACGCTCGCAGAAGCGGGCGCCCCCGCGGTGGTCGGTGTGGCCGCAGGACGGGCAGGCCCGCCGGCGCTCGGCGTTGCGCGCCGTCGTGACCTCCGCCGAGACGATGCCGGTGGGCACGGCGATGACGCTGTAGCCCAAGATCATGAGGCAGGCGGCGAGCACCTGGCCGAGGCCGGTGTTCGGTGCGATGTCGCCGAACCCCACGGTGCTCATGGTGACGATCGACCAGTAGACGCCGGTGAACATGCTGTCGAAGCCGTTCGCCGGACCCTCCACGGTGTACATCGTCGAGCCGACGATGACGTTGATCAGCAGCACCGTCAGGAGGAACACGAGGATCTTCTGCGTGCTGTTCTGCACCGCGCGCAGCAGGTAGTTCGCCTCCTGCAGCCATTGCGCCATCTTGAACACGCGGAACACCCGCAGCAGCCGCAGCGACCGGACGACCAGCAGCGACTGGGCGCCCGGGATCACGAGGCTGATGTAGACGGGCAGGATCGCCAGCAGATCGATGATGCCGAAGAAGCTGCGGGCGTACCGGCCGGGGCGCTCGGCGGTGACCAGGCGCGCGACGTACTCGAGGGTGAACAGGATCGTCACGACCCACTCGAGCGCCAGCAGCGTCGTAGCGTGCTCGCGGCGGAACGTCGTGATGCTCTCGACCATGACCAGCAGCACGCTGCACACGATCAGGACCAGCAGCACGACGTCGAACGCCCGGCCGCCGGGCGTGTCGGCTTCGAAGATCACCCTACGCGCGCGTACCCGCCAGTTGTCCACCCGGACGCTCCTCCCCATGGGCAGCGTCCGCCAAGTGTCGCGCACGGGGACGCGAGCAGCGACGGGCGTCTGCTACCGGGTCGTCAGCTGTTCGGCCCGCCCCCGAGGCCCTGGGCGTCAGGCCGGCACGCCATGGCCCGGTCCTCGGCGGACGCGAACCCGCGCTCGACCGATTCGTCGAGCAGTTCGAGCGCCCGATCGATCGGTTCGCGTCGACACGGTGGGCAGACGGCCCGCAGGTCGAGCAGCATGTGCCGCATGCGGCGGGCGATCTGCATGTCACCTTCGCCGAAGATCCGGATCTCGTTGCATGCCAGGTCGACGTAGCCCTCCCAGGTACGTGGCTGCACGTAGACCCGCGGCGTGCCGTCGCCGTCCGCGTGCCATCCGCTCGGGATGTGCCGGGTCGCCAGCCGACGGAGCAGATCGTGGATCTGGTCGAGGCACTGCACGGCGGTCGTCGGATCGTTGACCCCTGGCGACAGGGCGTTCTCCGCGATGTCGATCAGCAGCCGGAACCCGAAGCCGACGTCGTCGGTGATCGTGCGCTCGGGATCGAGCCGGACGAATCCCACGATGGCGTCGTGCTCGTCGCCGTCGTCGTAGACATCGATCATCGGTGAGCCACCGGGGAGGAAGTCCCCGACCGCAGGGCGGATGACGATCGACGCGTCCGCGGCGGCCGCCCACTCGACCAGCCCCGTGATGTCCAACTCGTAGACGACACCGGGGCGTGGCGCCGAGATGACGACCTGCGGTTCGTCGGTCAGTTCGCCGCTGACGTCGGACACGTCGGCGTCGATGGGATCAGGGTGGAGCCGGTCTATCTCGCCGCGGGTGTCCGACCCGATCCGCGTGATGATCGACGTCCCGCGGACGGCGTGCACGATGTGATCGATGTAGCTGACGAAGATGCCGATGGTCACGACGGCCAGCCCGAACGCTGCGGGGATCGTCAGGCCCACGACGACGCCGTCCTCGATCGTCGCGTCGAGGCCGAGCAGTGCCAGCACGGCGAACGTGAACGTGCCGACGAACACGCCCAGCGTCAGGTGGGAGTGGCGGTCCTGTAGGAACGTGCGCAACGCGCGGTGCGAGTACTTGTCGCTGGCGAGCTGCACCATCACCGTGACGATCGTCAACACGAGCGCGGTGAGCGTGGCGATCGACGTCGCGGTGACCGACAACAACGCGCGTGCGGTCTCCGGACTGCCCAGGTACTTGGGAGGTACCAGGGTGTCGGCGGTGATGAAGTAGTTGTCGATCAGCAGGAGCGCCACGCCCGCCAGCACGGCGATCGTCGCGCCGGTCGTGGGTGCGACCCACAGCCGTCCCCGCCGATACCACTGCTGCGACGGCAATGCGAGCGACTGGCGGGCCACGGCCTGACCTCCGGTCGTTCACGGCGACATGACAGCATCGCAGAGCCGCGTCCCGTAGGGCCTGCGCGCGACCGCGGTCCCGCTGGCGGTGAGGCGACGCGATCAGAGGCAGTAATGCCCGGAACGGGCCAGGATCATTCAGATGGAGGTCGTGTCGCGGCGATGCCCAGGGCGATCGCCGTCGCGTCCTCCAGCGCGGCCCACACGGCGTCGGGTACCTGCGACCGCTCCGCCAGCGCTGCACGGTAGCGGGCGCCCGCCCAGCTCCCCAGCGCGGCGCCGGCAACGCCGAGTGCGCCGCCCGCCAGCCGGGACCGGTCGTAGGCCGCCGCGATGCCGGCACCTGCCGTCGCACCCAGCCCGAGGCGGCCCAGGAACGGGCCGGTGTCCAGCCGGCTCGGTGTCCGTGGCAGCTTGTCGGCGACGATCTCCCCGGCTGCGAGCATCAGCATGCCCACCGCGGGTCGCCGCCTGAACAGGCCGGCCGGGCCCTCCACGGGCTCTGGCAGGTCGCCCCGCGTCTGGCGCCAGGCCAGCAGTGCGGCGGCGAGTTGGGACCGCATGCCGGTCACCACGCCGAGTGCCAGCGCTCGCCACATCATCGTCGCCCCGCTTCGTCGTCGACGGGCACGTCCCGCCCGTGTCGCGCTGGCACTACCGTTGCCGCGCGTCGGGTACACCATGACCCGGAGCCGGTCGCTCGACACGCGGCGCGTGCCATCCCCGACCGCAGTCCTCAGACAGGAGATGACGATGACGGACCGGGTGCGGGTGGCCGTGCAGGTCTGGCCCCAGCACAGCACGTTCGCCGAGCAACGGGCGACGTGGTTGCGCTGCGAGGAACTGGGCGTCGACGACGTGTTCACGTGGGACCACTTCTTCCCGCTCTCCGGGGACCCCGACGGACCTCACTACGAGGGCTGGACGCTGCTCGCGGCGATGGCCGAGGCCACCGGACGGGTGCGCGTGGGCACGCTGGTGAGCTCCGTGGGCTACCGGAACCCGGATCTGCTGGCGGACATGGCGGCGACCGTCGACCACATCTCCGACGGCCGCGCGATCCTCGGCATCGGCGCTGGCTGGAACGAACGCGACTACACCGAGTACGGCTACGGGTACGGGGACGTGTCGACACGCGCGCGGTGGTTCGTCGAGGCGGTGCCGCGCATCGTCTCCCGGCTGGACAAGTTGGTGCCGCCGCCCGTCTCGACACCGCTGCCGATCATGATCGGGGGTGGCGGGGAGCGGACGACGCTGCGGCTCACGGCTCAGTACGCCCACATCTGGAACTCGTTCTTCGACGACGCGGCGGCCTTCACCGCCAAGAACGCCGTGCTCGACCGCTGGTGCGCCGATGTCGGACGTGATCCGGCCGAGATCACCCGCTCGATCGCGATGAACGACGCCAGCCGGCTCGACCAGCTCGACGAGCTGCACGCCGCGGGGTTGCGCCACTTCAGCCTCGGCGTGCAGCCGAGCGACTTCGACGAGCGGGCCGTGCGCCACATGGTGCAGTGGCGGGACGGCCTGGAGCCTGCCTGACAGGATCTGCGGGTGAGGGCGAGCGTCAGCGAGCCGGTGGGCGGGGACGTCCGCGTACCGTCTCAGCGCGGCAGCAGCGCCCGCGCCCCGCGTGCGATGGCCAGCGGGAACGCCGTGCGCGTCTCCCAGGTCACGTGCCACAGCCCGCCGTGTGCGGCGGGGGCCGTCAGCTCGTGCTCGGGTCGCGGTGTCGCAGGCGGACCGGCATGCCGATGGTTCTGCAGCGCGTGCACGAGCAGCGCTGCCATGAGTGCCCGGCTGGTCCCGGGCGCGAAGATCTCCACGCCGAACAGCGAGGCGCCCTCGTACGCCGCCGCCAGGACGCGGTTCTTCATGACAGACCGCGTGCGGGTGGGCGGGGCGACGTGCACGGCGCCGAAGGCGCCGTCGGCGTGCGTCACCAGTGCGCGCCACCGCTGCAGGCGCTTCGCCAGCGCGTAGTTCGGGCCCTGCTGCAGCACCAGGCTGTCGGCGATGCCGAGCTCGACGCCGTCGTCGGTGCGCATGGTGGTCCGATGGTTGGGAACCAGGAGTCGACCGAGCGTGGCTGTGCGCACCAGCGGTGCGAGCGTCCGCGCGGGCAGCCGGCGCGCGCGGGCACGGGCCGCCACGACGACCTCGATGGGCACCGCGAACACATCGGTGGGTGTCGCCAGGCACGCGACGCCGTGGGTATGGTCCGCGTCACGCAGCGCCGCCATGATCGCGTCCGCCGCGACGCTCAGGCGAGCGAAGGTCTCGCCGTCAGCGTACGCATAGTTGCCGAGCACCAGCGGGTGGTCCAGATCCGCCAGCCATGCCCGCACGCGTGGTGCATCGGTCGTCAGGTCGGCACCCGGTACGGTCGCCCCATCGACGGCGGGCGCGTGCAGAGTGCCGGATCCCGCGGTCGCCATCGCCTCGAGCCGGCGCCACACGTCATCGCGCGGGATGTCGACGGCCGCGACGTCGGCGCCCCATCGCAGCAGGTGCTCCGTCGGCGCCATCTCGGCGCCGGCGCCCAGCAGGCCGAACGACCTGCCCTTCAGCTGCAGCCACTCGGGGTGGTCGACGATGTCGCGGAGCGCGGTCCGCAGGGCCGGTTCGACGATGCCTCGTGCCACCCAGTCGTCGGCGGCGGCCAGCAGGTCGTCGCCGGCCAGCTCGCGCCCGCGGTACGGGACCGAGAGATGCTCCGGCGGCCGTCCCGTGCCCTCGACGACACGGGTGCGCAGCCGGTCCGCCGGCGTCGCGCGGACGGCATCCGCGGCCGTTGCGACGTCGTGGCCGTCGTGGTGGGTGAAGGTGGAGTGCAGCCGCGCCAGCCCCGCTCGTGCGATCGCCAATCCGGCGTCCGGCGATGTCGCCCCGGTCTCGGTCAGGTCGCGCAGGTGGCGCGGATAGGCGGTCCGCCACGACGGCTCGTCGCGGATCTGCGCGGCGAGACCCGGATCGACCGCCGCGGCGGCGCTGGCGACGATGTCGCGTCCCGTCCGCTGGGTGCTGCGCCGGCCGTCGACCAACGGGAACTGCACACCGTCCGGCATGACCACCTCCTGTCAGCCCCGGCACGCCGGGCCAGGGTGCGACAAGAGTGCCACACGGGGTGGTGCGACCCGTGGGCCGGGCCACGGCACAGCGGTCAGTCCGCCGAGGGGTCGAAGTAGTAGCCGGAGCCCCACAACGTGCGGATCATCTCCGGGTGGGTCGCGTCCTGTTCGAGCTTCTGGCGGAGTCGCCGCACGTGCACCGAGACGGTCGAGGTGTCACCGATCTCGTACCCCCATACGCGACGCAGCAGCTCACGGCGTGTGAACGCCACGCGTGGGTTGCGCATCAGGAACGCGAGCAGTCCGAACTCGATCGCCGTCAGCTGGACCGACTCGTCCCGCAGGTGGATCTGATGGGTGCCGCGGTCGGCGGTGACGGCTCCGCAGGTGAGCACCCGCGCGTCGTCGCCCACGTCCGCTCCGTCGGCGCGCCGCGCCACGGCCTGGACCCGCAGCACGAGCTCCTCGAACGACAGCGGACTGGGAACCACGTCGTCGACGCCGCTGGCGAGCAGCGCGATTCGGTCGCGGGCGCCTGCGGTGTCGCTGTAGCACACGACGAGACCGGAGAAGCGTCGCCGCAGGTCCCGCACGTGCGCGAGCCGCTGCGGCTCGTCGACTCCGATCACGAGCATGTCCGGGTCGTGGTCGGCGAGGCATGCGGTGATCTCGTCACCGTCGTCCACCGGGTGCACGTGGTGGCCGCGGCGGCGCAGTGTGTCACTGATGCGCGCCACCGTGGCGGGATCGTCGTCCCACACCAATGCGTGCCTCAGGTGCACGTCCGACGCTGACCGGTCTTCGAACGCCTCTGCTTCTGCTGCTGCCATCACATCGCCTCCGCCGGATCGTGTACGTACGGAGGTTCGCTGCCGTGAGCTGCACGGACTGGTCGACGTTGAACAGTCCGTGCGATCGGCGGTCCACCTCTCGTCCGGCGTCCCGATGACGCGACGCGTGGCCGGGCCCGCTTCCCTGACGTGATGAAGGCGGCGGAGAATCGCTTCCGGTGCCGGTCGCCGTCCATCAGGGTCCCTGCTGTCATCGGGGCGCAGCTTCATGGTCACGGCACTTGGTGCTGCAGGTCATACGCACAATTGACCAACTTGCACGCCCACGTCCGCGCGGTGCGGGACGTTCGCCCCGCTCCGCGGGGTCGTTCGTCGTGACCGATCTCAGGCAGTGCGGCGATGCTGCAGGTGAGCAGCCGCGGCAGGGCAGGTCAGCGCGGCGCGACAGGAAAGGCGACGACGTGCGCGTCCGGGAGTGGATGAGCCCCGACCCCGTCACCATCGAGATCGATGAGACGGTACGACAGGCGCGGGAACTGCTGTCCGACCACGGGTTCCGACACCTGCCGGTCGTGGAGCGGGGTTCCCTGGTGGGGATCGTGAGTGACCGGGACGTGATGATCCGCCCGCGCGCGCTGCGTGCCGCGATGCGCGATCGCGCGGTCGAGGACCTGCTCGACGACGCCCGACCGGTGGAGGCTGTCATGTCGTCGTCGCCACACGTCATCGCGCCGGACGCCGCGGTGGATGATGCGGCGCGCCTGCTGGTGTCCCGGCGGGTGGGCGCCCTCCCCGTGGTCGACGCCGACGACGGCCTCGTGGGCATCATCACCGCCGTGGACTGCCTGCTCGCGTCACTGCAGCCCGAGCCCGGGTTCAGCTGACCGTCTCGCTGCGTCGCGACGTCGGTCGCGCACGAGGCGACGGTCGGGTCTGACCGGGAAGCCGTTGGCTACGACCCGTCGGTCGGCCGCGGTCCGGGGGTGGTGTCGGCCTGGCCGGACCCTGTCGTCGCCTCGGTGGGCGGGTGCAGCGGAGAGGGCAGAAAGACCGCACCGGGACCGCGGTCGCGGACGATGTCGCCGGGGTTGGACATCGTGCACCGGTCCAACGACAGGCACCCGCACCCGATGCAGCTGTCCAGGCCGTCGCGGAGCGCGACGAGCGCGGCGATCTCGTCATCGAGCCGTGCGCGCCAACCCTGGGAGATGCGCGTCCAGTCCGCCCGCGTCGGCGTTCGTCCGGCGGGCAGCGTGTCGAGCGCGGCGGCGATCTCGTCGAGTGACAGGCCGACATGGCGGGCCGCCGCGATGAAGGCCAGACGCCGCAGCACCTCCCGCTGGTACCGACGCTGGTTGCCGGCGGTGCGCTCCGCGGTGAGCAGGCCCTTGCGTTCGTAGAAGCGAAGTGCCGACTCGGCGTACCCGCTGCGCCGCGCCACCTGGCTCACCGTCAGACGGTCGCTCATCGTCCGCTCCTCACGTCGCTCGGGCCGCGACGGGCCCAAGGGGTGCCCCACGGGCGTCGCTACTGTCGTGCATTCTGCGTAGCGTCTTGACTTGAAGTCAACTTCAAGTTCTACCGTACGCGTCATGGATCACACAACCACCTCCCAGGACCACCCCACCGCGCTCATCACCGGCGCCTCGCGCGGCCTCGGACGCGCGCTCGCCGATGGACTCGCCGACCGTGGCTGGACGCTGATCATCGACGGTCGTGACCGCGGTGCGCTCACCCGGGCGGCCGACGCGCTCGCGACGCGGACGCAGGTCGCCGCAGTGCCGGGCGACGTCGCCGATCCCGCACACCGTGCTCGGCTGCGCGCGGCGGTGGACGCGCGCGGCCGCCTTGATCTGCTCGTCAACAACGCCAGCGCGCTCGGTCCGAGCCCGCTGCCGGCACTCGTCGACGTTGATGAGGACACGCTCGTGGCGGTGCACCGCACGAATGCGGTCGCGCCGCTCATGCTCTTCCAGGCCGTGCGACCTGCGCTGACGGCCGCCGCCGGCGCGGTCATGAACATCACCTCCGATGCCGCCACAGGCCCGTGGCCGGGGTGGGGCATCTACGGCGCATCGAAGGCGGCGCTGGAGCAGTTCACCCGCGTCCTGGCCGCCGAGCATCCCGATCTGGCCGTCTACGCGGTCGATCCCGGCGATCTGCGGACCGACATGCACCAGGCCGCGTTCTTCGGCGAGGACATCTCCGACCGCCCAGCGCCGTCAACGGTCGTTCCCGCCATCCTGTCGCTGCTGGATCGACGCGCGGCCAGCGGTCGGTATCGGGCACCCGATTTGGCCGCTGACACCGAGGCCGCGGAGGTGGCGTGGTGAGCACCGTCGTGGCGTCGCGGCGTGACTTCGTCGTGCCGGCGGACCGCGTCGCGACCGCACCGCCGGAGCACCGGGGAATCGCGCGGGACGCCATCGGCCTGCTGGTCGCCGGGCCGTCCCGGATAGATCACGCGCGGTTCGCTGACCTGCCCCGGTTCCTCGCTCCCGGCGACCTGGTGGTCGTCAACGTCTCCGCGACGCGGCCGGCGGCGATCGACGGCGACCTGGGTGGTCGCGACGTCGTGGTGCACCTGTCCACCAGGCACGCCCACGACACGTGGATCGTCGAGGTGCGGCGCGCCGACGGCACGGGCCCCGTGCTGGATCGATCGCCCGGCGACCGCATCCAGCTGCCGGGAGCCGGATGCGTGACGCTGCTGGCCCCGGCGACGCCCGGGGCCACACGTCTGTGGTGGGCCTGCGTCGCCGTGCCGGGCGCCGTCGTCGACGACCACATGGCCGTGCACGGCCGGCCGATCACGTATGGACGCCCGGTGGAACGATGGCCGTTGACCGCGTACCAGACGATCTTCGCCGCGCGTCCGGGCAGCGCCGAGATGGCCTCGGCGGGCCGTCCGTTCAGCGACCGGACGGTCGTCGACCTCGTGCGGGCCGGCATCGCTGTCGCACCTGTCACGTTGCACGCCGGGGTGTCATCGCCGGAGCTGCACGAGGATCCCTCACCCGAGTGGTATGAGGTTCCGGCGGCGACGGCCGCGCAGGTCAGACAGACGCGCCGTGCGGGCCGGCGGGTCGTGGCGGTCGGCACGACGGTCACACGTGCACTCGAGACGGTCGCCGCAGCTGACGGTGGCGTGGCGCCGGGCGCCGGATGGACCGACCTCGTGCTGGGCCCGGACCGGCCCGCGCGTGTCGTCGACGGACTCCTAACAGGTTGGCACGAGGCCGCGGCGTCGCACCTGTTGCTCCTGGAGGCGGTCGCCGGCGCGGCGCTGGTCGACCGTGCCTATGCCGCGGCCCTCGACGGCCCCTACTTGTGGCACGAGTTCGGTGACGCGTGCCTGCTGCTGCCCTGATCGTCGTCGTGACCGACGCCGGACGGGGGGACGCGACCGGCTGGTGCCGCTGGCTCGGGGGCACCAGCGGGTGGGCGACCGGCCGTGCTCAGGACTCGCGCCGGGACGCGAACCAGGCGCCCACCAGCACCAGCGCGGTCCCGGCGACCGCCATGGCGGCCACCCGCTCGCCCAGCAGCAGCACGCCGAGCACGATCGCGACGACGGGCACGAAGTAGATCGCGACCGCACCGCGGGGACCCCCGACGCGGCCGACGAGCGTCGCCATGAACACGAACGCGAGACCGGTGCTCAGCGTGCCCAACGGCACCATCGCGATGGCGGCGCGCCACGTGAATGTCGACGCGGGCAACTGCCACAGGCCGATCGGCACGACGACGACCAGCGCGACCAGTTGCGCGCGCAGCAGCACCGGTAGCGCCCCGTACCGTTGCTGGAGCGGCACCACCATATTCGCCGACAGGCCGTACAGCACGATCGCAAGCACGACGAGGCCGGCGCCCAGCGCGGTCGCGCTCGATCCGCGGAGCTCGGGCAGGAAGATCGCGACGACACCGACGAACCCCAGCGCGATGCCGAGCAGTTGCACGCGGCCCGGAAGCCGCCGTAGGAGCACCGTCGACCAGATGGCCGTGGTGATCGGGACCGCGCCGTTGATCATGCCCGCGACCGACGAGTCGATCCACTGCTGGGCGATCGGGAACAGGCTCAACGGAATGGCAACCCACGTCATGCCGAGCAGGGCGATCCGGGGCCAGTCCTCGCGATCGACCGCCGCCCGCGCCCGCGGGGCGAGCGCCAGCGCGAGGGCGCCGAGCGCGACGCGGGCCATCGTGACGACCCCGGGGGCGAACGCCTCCAGGCCGACCGCGATGAACAGGAACGACGAGCCCCAGATCGCGGCGATCCCGGTAAGCAGGCCCCACTCGGTCATGCCGAACGCGTCGGTGATGGTGCCGGTGCTGGTCTCGACGAGTCGACGCCGGATGGGAGTCGGCCCCTGGGAGTGTGCGGGCGCGGCGGGGTCACGCATGGCAACACATCCTCGGGTCGGGCGCCGTCCGACGCCGGCGCGTGCCGCCGCCTCCCCCTCCGGATGGAGCCGGGGTCGCTCAGGCGGTCGTGCCCACGCTACTCCGGCGGCGCGATCAATGGTCGCGATGACTTCTGCGCCTCGTCATCAGTCCGGCTTATGGGTGGTCGTGAGCTCCATCGGGCACACTCGACTACACGACCGAGCTACGGCCCGGCGCACACGCCCGGGTGGAAAGGGGGGCCGTCATGGCCGCACGTGTCGTTCGCTGCGCGGCTGCGGTGCTCCTGTCCACGCTGCTCCTCGGCGCATGCGGTGGCGGCGACGAGGAATCCGACGCCGGACAGGCGAGCGCGGCTCCCACGACGGGGCAGGAGGAGCCGTCGAGCACACCGTCGCAGGCGCCCGGGCCCGCGGGCGATGAGGGCGGCGACGATGCGGGTGAGGAAGGACAGATCTACGTGGTCAGGTCCGGCGACACGCTGTCGACGATCGCGCAGCGGTTCGACACGACGGTCCAGGCGATCGTGCGCGCCAACGACATCAGCGATCCCGATGTCATCGACATCGGCCAGCGGCTGCGCATCCCTGGCGGGTGAGCCACCACGGCCAGAGCCGCCGCGCGCCGCCGGTCACCTGCGCAGCAGCGACAACAGCAGGCTGAGGCCGACCGACACGATCAGCATCGACGTGACCGGGATGAACACGCGGGTCCTGCCCGACTCGATGCGGATGTCCCCGGGCAGGTTCCCGAACCACCCGAGCGCGCCCGTGCGCACGAGCAGTCCCAGCGCGATCGCGACCACGCCGACGACGATCAGCAGACGCGAGAGGCCGTCCGAGTCCATGTAGCCCATCATGCCCGGCGGCGCGGCGGGCCGTCGCGCAACCGCCCGGTCCCCGGGTCACAGGCCGACGGCGGCGACGACCTCCCGCACCGTGGCTGCCGACCGGCTGAGCGCGCGTGCCTCGTCGTCGGACAACGGGACATCGAGCACGGCGGCGACGCCATCGCGGCCCACGAGCGACGGCATGGACAGGCAGACGCCGGCGAGATCCGGGTAGACCTCGTCCAGCAGTGAGCTGACCGACAGGACCGCCTGCTCGTCGTTCAGGATCGCCTCGACGATGCGGGCTCCTGCGAGTCCGATCGCGTAGTTCGTGGCGCCCTTGCCACGGATGATCGTCTCCGCGGCGGTGACCGTGCGCTGGAAGATGTCCGCGCGCGCCGTGGCGTCGAGCGCTGAGCGTCCGGGCACGTCCCATTTCAGCAGCGGCACCGCACCGATGGTCGCGCTGGTCCACAGCGGCAGCTCGGAATCGCCGTGCTCACCGGCGATGTAGGCGTGGACGTTGTGCACCGCGACATCGCAGTGCTGGGCGATGTGCAGGCGCAGTCGCGACGTGTCGAGCAGCGTGCCCGACCCCAGCACACGCCCGGTCGGCAGCCCGGAGAACCGCAGGCTCGCGTAGGTCAGCACGTCCACCGGGTTGGACACCAGCAGCAGGGTCGCATCGGGCGCCACCGCGAGCACGTCCGGCACGAGGTCGCGACAGATGGCGACGTTGGCGCCCGCCAGGTCGAGTCGGCTCTGACCGGGCTTCTGCTTGGCTCCCGCCGTGATCACTACGACGTTGGCGTCACGGCACACGTCGATGTCGTCCGAACCGATCATCCGCGCCGGCGGCACGAACGGCAGCCCGTGGTTCAGGTCGAGCACCTCGGCGCTGGTCTTGGCGGCATTGAGGTCATAGAGCGCCACGGTCGCCGCGACGCCGCGGATGAGGCATGCGTATGCCAGGTTGGCGCCGACGCTGCCAGCGCCGACGATCGCGACCTTGGTCGAGCTGGCCATGGGCGGTTCCTCCGCTCGATGCGGTAGTCGGTTCACCGTACGCTATGGCGCCGCGATCCCCCAGGCGTCGTGCGGGTCCGTCGCAGGGCACGTGGGCTACCGTAACGGGCCACGCGGCAAGGGCGCGCGACGAAGGCAACTGATGTCCACCTCCGACACGACCGGTCTGGTGCTGGCGGCCGGCGGCGCGCGCGGCGCGTACCAGGCCGGTGCGCTGGCGGAACTGCTCCCGGCGCTCGCGCAGCGAGGGGCGACTCCGACGCTGCTGATCGGCGAGAGCGTGGGTGCCCTGAACAGCACCGTGCTGGGGGCCCACGCCCACGAGCGGGCACAGGTGCAGGCCGAGGCGCTGGTCGACCACTGGCTGTCGTCGGCGCGATCGGAGGTGCTGGCGCCGTTGTGGCGGCAGCTTCCGGCGATCGCGCTGCAGTACGCCGGTGAGACGCTCGGCGTGCCGGGCCTCGCGTTGCGCGGGCTGCTGTCGGTCACGCCCCTACGCCGGATGCTGGACGACCGCATCGGCTGGGATCGAATGCACCGCAACGTGGCCGACGGCGTGCTCGACGCCATCGGTGTCACCGCGACGGCCGTGGTGTCCGGCCGCAGCGTGACTTTCGTCGAGCGCGCGGGTGCCCGCCCGCTGCCCGACGAGGAGGACCTCGACTACCATGCCGCGACGCTCGGTACGGACCACGTCATCGGCTCCGCTGCCATTCCGATGCTCTTCCCGCCGTCGTGGATCGACGAGCCCAGCGAGGCGGCGGCGTGGTACGTCGACGGGTCCACCCGGCTGCACACGCCGCTGCGGCCCGCGCTCGACCTGGGTGCGGACCGTCTGGTCGTGATCGGCACGACCAGCCTGCGGCAGCGGGAGCGCCGCGCGACCGATCACCGTGCGGTCGACCTCGGCGACACCGCGGTGACGCTGCTGCACGCGATGGTCGAGGATTCGCTGCGTCGCGATGTCCGCCGTCTCGCGCGGATCAACACGTGGCTGGCCGCCACGGAGACGGATCCCGCGACCGTTGCGCTTCTGCGCGGTGTGTCCGGCCGGCCCCCGTACCGCGACGTGCCGTTCATCGCCATCGCACCGGGCGATCCGTACGAGATCGGCGATCTGGCACGAGCGGTGTTCCACGACCGCTACGGCGGGTGGCGGGCACTGCGGGATCCCGACATCGAGGTGATGCATCGCCTCCTGGGTGGTGACAGCCCGCTGCAGGGCGAGGTCCTGAGCTTCGTGCTGTTCGACGAGGTCTTCCACGCCGAGCTCGTCGCGCTGGGTCGACGCGACGCGCGGCGATGGCTGCGGGCGAACGACGGCGCGGGGTTCCGCACCGCACTGGACGCGTAACCTGGCTCACACGACGACCGCGCGCGGGCTGCCGCGATCCCGGCCGCGGGCGACGTCGTTCCAGGCCGCTGCGAGGCGGCGAACGCCCTCGGCGATCGCATCGGGGGCGGCCACGAACGGAAGCCGGACGTGGTCGCGGTGGT
The DNA here is from genome assembly GCA_036374135.1 of Euzebyales bacterium. NCBI lineage: Bacteria > Bacillati > Actinomycetota > Nitriliruptoria > Euzebyales > Euzebyales bacterium. The sequence goes on along the minus strand of DASUUK010000067.1, from coordinate 48,117 downwards.
CGCCCGCAGCGAGCCCGAAGCTCGCGCCGGTCGCGAGCGCCACTCCGTGCCGCTCGGCCGCGCGCACGAGCGCCGGCGCGTCCGGTGCGGGAAGTCGTATCCACAGCGACAGTCCACCGGCGGGCGATCGCCAGGTCCAGTCCGGCAGGTGGGTGCGCATGGCGTCCTGCAACCGGGCCAGCCGTCGCGCCAGCTGCTCCCGACGGCGAGCCGCGACCTCGTCGGTGCGTGGCAGCAGCCGTGTGGAGACCAGCTGGTCGATCGCCGGCGTGCCGTAGTTGGTCACCGTCTTGATCCGTCCCAACCGCTCGATCGTCGCGGGATCCGCGCGCACCCAACCGATGCGCAGGCCACCCCAGAAGACCTTGCTCATCGAGCCGAGCGTCAGCACTGGCGCCTCAGGATCCACGGCGGCGATCGGTGGGGGCGGTTCGCGCTCGAACCACAGGTCGTGCTGGACGAGATCCTCGATGACGGGGACGCGGAACTCCGCCGCCAGGCGGGCGACCTCCCGCCGGCGAGCGGCCGACAGCACCGCACCCGTCGGGTTCTGGAAGTCGGGGATCAGGTACACGATGCGTGGCAGCGATCGCGTCATCAGGGCGGCCAGCTGGTCGGTGCGCGCTCCATGCCCGTCGACGTCGACCCCGAGCAGCCGGCCGCCGATCGATCGCAGGACGTCGAGTGCGCCGATGTACGACGGCGCCTCCACGGCGACAGGATCGCCCGGTTCGACGAACAGCCGACCGGCCAGCAGGACCGCTTCGACGGCACCGGTCGTCACCATCACCTGGTCGGGTGCGGTCGCCAGCCCGTGATCTGACAGATGCCTGGCGATCTCCTCGCGCAACGGTGGCAGCCCGAGGGGGACGTAGCCGTGCCCGGCCGTCCACCGTCGGATCTCGTGCTCGTCGAGGTCAGCCATCGCGGTACGCACCTCGGGCGCGCAGTCGACGGCTGCCGCGAGCAGCTCGATGCTCGCCACCGGGCCACCTGACAGGTCCCGCAGCAGCGCATGCTCGTCGAGTTCGTGCACGAGCTCGCGCCGCCCATCAGCCGGTGGACGGGTGATGCTGCGGACATAGGTTCCCGAGCCCTGGCGGCGAGCCACGAGCTCGCGACGCTCCAGCTCCTCGAGTGCCGACGCGACGGTACTTCGGCTGACCGCGAGATCCACGCTCAGCTGACGCTCCGCTGGGAGGCGGTGGCCGGGCGCCAGGCGACCGTCCTCGATGGCATCACCCAGGGCGGTCGCGAGCCGTGTGTAGAGGGCCCCGTCACCGATCGCCCAACCGTTGATTGCATCCAGCAGCTGCGGAATAGGGACATCCATTGACCAGCCATTCTGCGTTGAATGGACCGAACTGTATGTCCTAGTCTGCAGTCCAATAGGCCAGAGCGCAAAGATTTCAGTCCAATCTGTGCATTGGTGTTGAGTCTTCAGAGAGGGCGGCAGATGTTCGATCTGTGGTGTCCCGTCATCGGCAGTGCGGTGTTGCGCTGGTCGAGTGACGTCGTGTCCGTCGCCAACCCGCGCCGGGGTGAGATCGACGTGCTCATCCGGTGTGCGTGCGACGACCTCGTGCTCCTGCGTACGGGCCGCCGTCGCGCGGGCATGGAGGAGACCGTGCACGGGGTCGACGCTGACGCTGCCCTCCACGCACGTGCTGGTCGGGTCACGCAGGCGCATGGATGAGCGCTCGGGGCGCGAGACGTTCCTGGGTTCCGGCCGCCCGCGCCGGTGCCGTGGCGGTGTCGCCGATCGTCGTCGGCGTCGTCCCGTTCGGTCTCATCGCCGGCGCCGCCGCCGTCGAGCGGGGGTTGACCGCCGCCGACGCCATGGCGCTCTCGGTGGGGATCTTCGCCGGTGCCGCACAGCTGGCGGTGATCGAAGTCCTGGGCACCGGCGGCTCGATCCTGGTCGCCGTCTTCACCGCGCTGGTGGTCAATCTGCGGATGATGATGTACAGCGCGTCGTTGTCGCCGTGGCTGGCCCATGAGCCGGTCGCACGCCGGGGCATCGCCGCGTACGTGCTGACCGACCAGGCGTACGCCGTGTCGTTGGCCCGCTACACCGATCCCGACGACGAGGAACTGCGGGCCGCTGACCGTCTGCCCTTCTACCTCGGCGCGGGCGCGACGTTGTGGTTCACCTGGCAGGTGTGCACGATCACCGGCGCGGTCGCTGGCGGCGGCATTCCCGACGGCGTGCCGTTGGGCTTTGTGATCCCCCTGGTCTTCCTCACGCTCCTGCCGCCGGCGGTGAGCGACCGCCCGACGGTCGTCGCGGCCATCGTGGGTGCCGCAGTGGCCACGGTCGGTGCCGCGTGGCCCGCGAACCTGGGCATGTTGACCGGCGCGGTGTGCGGCATCGTCGCGGGCTCGGTGATCGCTCTGCGATTGCCTGCGCGGGAGGTCGCGGGTGCGGGGATGCCGTCATGACGCCGGACGCCGTCGCCGTCGTCATCGTGGCCGGGCTCGGCACCCTGCTGATCCGTGCGTCGTTCCTGGCGTTCGCGCACCGCATGTCCACCGTCCCCGATCAGGTGCGCACCGTGCTGCGGATGATCCCCGCTGCCGCCCTCGCGGCGCTCACCGCGCCGGCCCTGCTGCGACCGGACGGCCAGTGGGACCTGCTCGGACCGACCGCGATCGCCGGGCTCGCCGCGGCCGTCGTGGCATTCCGGTTCCGCTCGATCGTCGCGAGCCTGGTCGTGGGGTTCGCGACGCTCATGACGCTGCAGTACCAGCTCGGTTGATGCGCGACGGGCGCGCGCCATCCGGATCGGCCGCTACGACATCGCAGTCGACATGACCGTCCTGCGCGACGGTCCGACCATCTCGACGAGGCGAGCGTCACCTTCACCGCCGGCCCCGGGACCTCGCGTGGCACGTCGGTCACGCCGATCTCATCCGCGAGTCGGTCGACGGGCTCACCGGAGAGGCCCCCCGCGCTGACACCGGTCGGCTGTAGAAGTCCTCCAGCGCCGCGCGGGCGTCGTGTGGATCGTGGCTGCGGTAGGCGTGTGACCTACGGTCTTGCGGAGCGGGTGAGGGGAATCGAACCCCCATTGCGAGCTTGGGAAGCTCGTGTTCTGCCATTGAACTACACCCGCATGGAGGCCGAATCGTAGCGGCCGCGCCGCGTGTGCTGCAACGCGGCGCACGTCCACACCCTCCGCCCCCGCGCTCGCGCCACCGCCACGGATCGCACCTAGACTCTGTGGAACGCCTTCACCACTGTGAAGGCGTGCACAAGCTCTGCCGCCGCACCACCCTTTCCGGTCACCGCCGAGGAGCGGTCGATGAACCAGATCGTCAGAGCCATCGCGGGCATGGTCATGCGGGCGCCGTGGGTGGTGATCGGCGTCGTCCTGTTGGTGACCCTGGGCCTCGGCTACTTCAACAGCGAGCAGCAGCAGGTCACCGGCAACGAGGGGTTCTCACCGGACAACGAGGAACTGACGGCCCTCGAGCGCTCCGGCGAGCTGTTCGGCAGCACCGACACCGTGATGCAGGTGATCGTCGAGTCCGAGTCGGGCGACGTGTTCACCGCCGATGCCTACCGGGCGGCCACGACGCTGCGCGAGGCGATCCAGGACAGCGAGGCGGCGGACCGGCTCGCCGAGCAGCCGGGTCGAGACAGCGTCATCACCTGGTTCGCGCCGGTCGAGCAGGTGGCGGCCGCGCAGGGCAGCGACCTGTTGGCGCTCGACGACGAGCAGCTCAAGGACCTCTACCGGCAGGCCTATGCGTCGCTGCCTGACGAGCAGACGGGCTTCGTCGACCCACTGGTCGCCGAGGGCGGTGACATCGCGGAGGCGGAGGGCGGCAAGGCGCTGCTGCTGCTGTTCCTCGACACCGCAGACTTCGGCGACGACTTCGCCGCGATCACCGAGCTGCAGACCACCATCGTCGAGGCGGTCGATCAGGCGGAGCTGCCCGACGACCTCAGCGCCGACGCGTTCGCGTTCGGCCTGCTGTTCGAGGAGCAGGACGTCGCCGCCGAGATCGCGCGGTTGTTCGGCATCGCCGCGCTGATCATCCTCGTCGTCCTCATGTTCGTCTACTCGATCCGTCCGCGGGGGGACGGCTCGTGGTTGGGCGCGGCGCGCCGGACCGTCGCGGACGTCGCGCTCACCCTGGGTGCGATCGTCATCGCGATCACGTGGACCAACGGGATCGGGGTGCTGCTCGGGCCCGACTACCTGGACGTCATCGGCTACTTCAACCCGATCACGCAGATCATCCCGATCCTGCTCATAGGTCTGGGGGTCGACTACGCCATCCACCTCAACTCGCGCTACCGCGAGGAGGTCAGTTCGGGCAAGGGCGTCGGCGAGGGCATCCGCACGGCGCTGACCACCGTGGGCGTCGCGCTGGTGCTCGCGACGGTAACGACGTTCGTCGGCTTCATGACCAACCTCACGAACCCGTTGCCGGCGCTGCGCGACTTCGGGATCCTCGCTTCGGTAGGCATCGTGGCGGCGTTCCTGGTGTTGATGACGTTCGTGCTGGCGGCGCGGTTCCTGCTGGACCGCGGAGCCGAACGCCGGGAGCGGCTGCCGCGGCGGTCACTGGCATCGACACAGAGCAAGGCGCTGCCCGCCGCGATGTCGCGGACCGCGGTGCTCGCCGAACGGATCCCGTTCGTGACGCTCGGCGTGACCCTGCTGTTGGCCGGGCTTGGCGCCTACGGCTTGACGCAGCTGTCGACCGAGTTCAGCTTCACCGACTTCATCGCCGAGGACGAGCCGATCCTCGAGACCTACGAGACGCTGCAGTCCGACTTCGGTGGAGGCTTCGGTGAGACCACGACGGTGATGTTCGACGGCGACATCGCCACGCCGGAGTCCCACAACGCGATGGTCGACGCCCTCGACAACCTGAGCGATGTCGACGACGTGCGCGCGGCGGGCGGTACCCCGCTCGTGAGCATGCCGCCGACGCTCCTCGGAGAGCTGCTCGCGCCGGCCCCAACCGGCGGACCGCCGCCGGGGGCAGGATCAGGCGATGGTGGTCAGGCGCCGGACGCCGAGCAGGCGCCCGGGGACGCCCAGGGCGCGCAGCAGGGTGAGGCTTCCGCCGGTGGACAGGCGGCACAGGTGCCGGCGGCGCCACCGGAGTTGCTGCAGGCAGTGGCGGACACGGAGCTTGGCGAGGACCTGCGCGTCGCGGAGGACGCCGACGTCCCCGCGCTCTACCAGGCGATGATCGACGCGGCACCCGACCGCGCCGCCAACGTGTTGGCTGTGACCGATGACGGCCTCGTCGCTCAGGCGCAGATCCAGACGTCCGCCGGAGAGACCGGCGCCGGTGAGCTCGCCGACAGCCTCAGCGAGGCGTTCGGGCCGGTCGCCGACGCCGGCGTCGACGTCACCGTGACGTCAGATGCGATCGTCAGCGACGTGGTCGTGACCGAGATTCGGGACGCGCAGGTGCAGTCACTGGTGATCACCGTGCTCGCCGCGATGGTCCTGTTGATCATCGTGTTCTGGATCCGCGTGCGCCGGCCGTTCCTCGGCGTGCTGACCGTCCTGCCCGTCGGACTGGTGCTGCTCTGGACGTTCGGGATCATGGCGGCGCTGGACATCGCGTTCAGCCCGGTGACGGCCACCATCTCGGCGCTCGCCATCGGCATCGGCGTGCCGTTCACGATCCACGTCGCGATCCGCTTCCAGGAGGACCGCGTCCGGTTCGACAATCCCGAGGACGCCATCCGGTCGACCACCCGCTTCACGGGTGGCGCGCTGGCGGGCTCGGCCTTCACGACCATGGCCGGGTTCTTCGTGCTGCGGTTCTCGTCGCTGCCACCGTTCCAGCAACTGGGCACGGTCGTGGCGATCGCGGTCGGCTGCTCGCTCGTCGCTGCGGTGCTGGTGCTGCCGAGCCTGCTGGTGCTGTGGGACCGCTGGCACCGACGCCGCGGTGACGCGCCGACGCCGGCGTCGGCGAGGGAGACCACACCGTCGGGCGTCTGAGCGCGGTCGGCGGCCGTCGCGACGTGCATTGCGCGCCAGTGGCGTGATCAGCCCGCGGCGCGATCGGCCAGTGCGATGGCGCCGAGCACGCCGGCGTGGTCGCCCAGCGCCGGACGCACCACGTAACGATCGACGTGCTCGGTGATGTCCGGCACGTCCAGGTAGCCGTTGAGCCGTTCGACCAGCCGCGCGCGCAGCCGGTCGACGAGCCCCTCGAGGTGCAGCACGCCGCCGCCGAAGATCAGCCGGTGTGGCGACAGGATGTAGCTCATCGCGGCGGCCATCTGTGACAAGTAGTCGGCCTCGATGTCGATCGCCCGGTGCAGCTCGTCGCCCCGCAGGTCCTGCGCAGGGCTGCCCCAGCGCTCGGCGATCGCCGGACCCGCCGCCATGCCCTCCAGGCAGTCGCCGTGGAAGGGGCAGCGGCCGGCGTAGTCATCGTCGGGGTGGCGGGCGATCGGCAGGTGCCCCATCTCCGGGTGCAGCAGACCGTGGATCGGCATCCCCTCCTGCAGGCCACCCCCACCGATCCCTGTGCCGACGGTCACGTACACGCACGACGGCACGTCGGATGCCGCACCCCACCGTGCCTCACCCAGCGCGGCGCCGTTGACGTCGGTGTCGAACCCGATCGGCACGTCGGCGACCCGACGCAGCGGTGACAGCACGTCGGCGTTCTGCCAGCCGGGCTTGGGTGTGGACGTGATGTAGCCGTAGGTGTCCGATCCGTCGCGGAGGTCGACCGGTCCGAAAGAGGCCACCCCGATGCCGCGGAGGCCGTCAGCGTGGCGCTCGACGAACTCGCAGGTGCGTCCCAGCGTCTCTTCGGGCGTCGTGGTCGGGAACGTGGTGACGTCCCCGAGGTCGCTGGGGCCCGTCCCGACCGCACAGACGAACTTCGTTCCCCCGGCCTCGATCCCGACGTACATCCACGCACCCATCTGTCGTCTGCGTCGCTCGCACGTGATGCATCATGGCGCATCCATCGGGCCACGTGCATCAGCGGAGTGACATGGGAGACGGCAACGCCGGAACGGCCTACATCAGCGGTGCACTGACGCGTGTCGACGACCTCGCTTCGGCGCGGCGCTACTACGAGCGGCTGGCGGCGGTCTGCGCGTCCTGTGGTCTCGACCCCTATGTGCCGCACCTGCGTACGGACCCCGAACACCACAGTGAACTGTCGCCGCAGGCCGTCTTCGAGCAGGACACGGCCGCGCTCGCTTCAGCCCGGCTGGTGCTCGCGTACATCGGCGCGCCCTCGCTCGGCGTGGGTGCCGAACTGGTGCTCGCGTGCAACGCGGACACGCCGGTCCTGGCACTGCACCGTCCCGACGAGCGGGTGAGCCGGTTCATCCTCGGCTACCTGTACCAGGCCGGCGCCCGGATCCTCAGCGCGAGTGACGCCGCCACCGAGGACGTGGTGGGACGCGCGCTGCGCGACGTGCTCACGCGCACCAGTTGATGTGGGAGCCTGGCCGGGATCGCGCCACCGCTGGAGGAACAACGCGGACCGGGGCTGGTCGACGGCACGCGGACGCGACGAGGCCCGGGCCGGTTCCCGCCAACCGCCCCCGGGCCTCGTCTCCCGCCGCCCCGGCTCCCGCCTCGCGTACCGTCAGGCCGTTGCCACCATCAGCCGGTGGACCTCCTGAAGGTAAGCCGAGGAGTGCGCCACGCCGCGTTCCGCATCGGCCAGCGCCCGCCGCGCCAGCTGCCGGACCGCGTCGCGCAGCGAGTGTCCCGCCGCAGTGAGCCGTGCCACATCGTGTGCGACCGTCAGCGCCATCGTCGTGTCTCCCGCGTTCGTTCCTGCAGCGACCACGATGGCCGATCAACGCGGCCCTGTCGTCATCAGCATTGGTGAATCCGCCCGCATGTGCCGTTGCCGACGGGGCGCGCCCGCCTGTGGGGAAGTTCCGGGCGTCATGTGTTGACAGGTCTCCCCAGGGGGTGGCGGGCGTCCGCCTGTGGGGAGAGTTCGGGCGCAGTGTGTTGACAGGTCTCCCCAGGGGGGCGGCGGGCGCCCGCCTGTGGGGAAATTCCGGGCGTCATGTGTTGACAAGTCTCCCCAGGGGCGGGAAGGGGGTGGCGAGGCCGGTCGACGCGCCGGCGGTCCGTGTCAGGCGGTGGTCGACGGATGCATGTCGTCGCCGTTCACGGCGGCGACCGGCAGCAGCGAGTCGGCCAGCAGGGACGCGACGTCGACCACCCTGACCTGGCCCTCGGCCAGGCCATCGGGGCCGGTGCGGTCCTGGACGGCATCGTCCAGCATGACGAGACAGAACGGGCAGGCCGTCGACACGACGTCGGGCTCGAGCGCGAGCGCCTCGTCGATCCGCTCGGTGTTGACCCGCTTGCCGATGGTCTCCTCCATGTAGAACCGCGCCCCACCGGCACCACAGCAGAATCCGCGGTTGCGGCAGCGTGGCATCTCGACCGGCTCGAGGCCCTCGACGGCGTCGACGACCGAGCGCGGTTCGTCGTACACCGAGTTGTGGCGGCCGAGGTAGCAGGGGTCGTGGTAGGTGACCCGTTTGGCGACGGGGGACTGCGGCGACAACCGGCCCTCGGCGATCAGGTGCGCCAGCAGTTGCGTGTGGTGCACGACGTCGAACCGGCCGTCGAGGTCCGGGTACTCGTTGGCCAGCGTGTTGAAGCAGTGCGGGCACGTGGCGACGATCTTCAGCTTGTCCGCCCCCGCCTCGGTCAGCGTCTCGATCGTCTGCTCGGCCAGCATCTGGAACAGGTACTCGACCCCCAGCCGGCGCGCCGGATCGCCCGTGCACGTCTCGGCCTGCCCGAGCACCGCCCAGCGCAGCCCGGCCGCGTCGAGGAGGTCCGCGACCGTCCGCGTGGTCTTCTTCGAGCGGTCCTCCAACGCGCCGGCACAGCCGACCCAGAACAGGTAGTCGACCTCGTCGGGGTCCACGTCCTCGCCGAGCACCTTGACGTCGCGGTCGCCGGCCCACTCCAGCCGCTTCGACGCGCCCAGCCCCCACGGGTCGCCGGAGTTCTCGAGGTTGCGCAGCATCCCGCCCGCCTCCGACGGGAACGCCGACTCCATCTGCGACTGGTACTGGCGCAGGTCCATGATGTGATCGACGTGCTCGATGTCGACCGGGCACTCCTCCACGCAGGCGCCGCAGGTGGTGCACGACCACAGCACGTCGTAGTCGATGACGGCCGGGGCCCCCGGGGCGTCGCCGACCAGCGGAGGCACCTCGCCGTTGGTGGCCACGCCCGACAGCAGCGACGGCCCACGCTCCCACAGGTGGTCGCGCAGGTCCATGATCAGCAGCTTCGGTGACAGCGGCTTGCCGGTGTTCCACGCGGGGCACTGGCTCTGGCAGCGCCCGCACTCGGTGCACGAGTAGAAGTCGAGGAACCGCTTGACGCCGAACTGCTCGATCGCGCCCACGCCGAGGACCTCGTCCTCGCCCATCTCCTCGATGTCGATGCGCTTGGTCTCGAGCTTGCCCAGCGCCTTCGGCTTCCGCGCCAGCGGGATCGTGAAGGGGATCGTGAAGATGTGCAGGTGCTTGGAGTGGAGGGTGAACAACGCGAACGCGACGAACACCAGCAGGTGCGCCAGCAGCGCCAGCGTGCCGACCAGGTGCAGCGTCTCTGGGCCGAGCGACACGAACTGATCGCCCAGCCACGACGACACGAACGCGCCGTCCGGGTATGGCAGCGTGCCTTCGGCACCGCGCACACCGCGCAGGATGAGCACCGAGTACAGCAGCGCGAACTCGAACAGCAGCACGTACCAGCCCTGATCGAGGTTGGAACCGGCGAAGCGTGACCGGCGTCCCACCCGACCAGGCGCCTGGGCCAGCCGCACGAGCACGAACCCGACCACGGCCACCAGCACGAGCAGGGTGAACAGGTCCTGGAGGAACCCCAGCCATTCGCTGTCGCCGAGCAACGGGATCGCGAACTCGGGGTCGAAGACCTCGCCGACGGCCTCGACCGTCTGGCTCTGCAGGACGATGAAGCCCCAGAAGATGAACGCGTGGAGCACGCCGACGCCCGACCACGCGAGGATCTTGCGCTGTCCCAGCACCTCGTCGACGAGCGATGTCCACCGCTGCCGCACCGCGGCCACGCGCTCCGGCATCGGCTGGGCCACGCCGAGGAGGCGGACGAGGTAGACGATGCGGCGCACGATCAGCGCACCACCGCCACCCAGGATGGCCAGGCCTCCGACCAGGCGCAGGATGTCCAGCATGTCCATGTTGCTCCCTACGGCCGCTCTTCCAACCTCGCGGCGGGACGCGATGGTACTTGAGACGCGTCCGGCCGCGCCGTGCAACGGACGTCCACAGTGCCGCCCATGGCCTCTCGGCAGTTCGACATCGTCCACGCGACGCTGGAGGACTGCAGCGAGGCGACGGATTGGTCGTCGTGATCGGCGTGCTCCGCGCCTTCACGCGCCCCACCGTGCCGGATCAGCCGTCGGGCTCCAGCGCGTAGCCCATCTTGCGCAGTGCCGTGTTGACGCCGACGATCGCCTGGACCCGCTTGCCGCTCGCCATCGCGGCCGCCACGCAGTCGCCGTAGCTGAGCGTCACGTCGGGGTTGGCGGCCATGATCGCGAACGCGCGCTGCCGCAGCTGATCGTCGCTGCCGACGATGCGGATGCCCCCGCCGCGGACCGACCTGGCGAGCGCGTCGCGGAACGCGACCACGCGGTGGAGGCCCGGATCACGCCGCAGCGCGGTCGCGGCCTCTGCCACGGCGATGTCGGTCGTGACCAGCATGTCCCGTTGCTCGAGCAGGTGCTGGAAGTGCCCGAGCATCCGCCTGTGTGAACGATGGGCGGGACGCAGCAGTGCGACGAGCGCCTCGCTGTCGACGTAGACCTGGCGCATCGTCAGGTTCCCGCGGTCCGCGATCGGTTCCTGCGCAGCGGCGTCGATCCGTTCTGAGCCAGCTCGACGAGCGGCGCGAACCCGCCACCGGCGTTCTCCTGCTCGAGGTAGCGGCGTAGTGCACGGCGCACGTGCTCGGCCTCCGACAGCCCGGTGCGCCCAGCGAGCAGTTTGAGCTCGTGGTCGAGGTCATCGTCGAGGTACAGCTGCTTTCGGATCATCGCATGTGCGAGCCTAGAACATGCTGGCGGGACGTGTGTCCGGGCGGCTTCCGCGCAGGTCCAGGGTCTAGGGTGGCCGCGTGACGATCCGTCTGCTCCTCCCGCTGTGCGCACTCGTGCTCGCCGCGTGCGCCGGAGCCGCCGACGTCACCACCTCGGACGCGGAGCGGACCGCTCGTCCGAGCGCCACGACCGGCACTGGTGGACCGTTGCAGCCGTCGGAGGGCTTCGACGTGTCCGAGGTCACGTTCAGTGACGGTGAGCGCCGCGTGGTCATGCCGGTGCTGGTCGCCGACAACCGGAGTCTGCGGGCGACGGGGCTGATGTTCCGCACCGACCTGCCCGCAGAGGCGGGCATGCTGTTCGTCTACGAGGAACCCGTCGAGGGCGGCTTCTGGATGAAGAACACGCTGCTGCCGCTGACGATCGCGTTCGTGGGGCAGGATGGCACGGTGCAGCAGCTCGTCGACATGGAACCGTGTGACGCGGAACCGTGTCCGTCGTACGCTCCGGACGCACCGTACGTCCACGCGGTCGAGGCCAACCAGGGCTACTTCGCGACACGCGGCATCGCGCCGGGCTGGACGATGGAGGTCGGTCCACGGGGTGGTGATGGCGGGTGACGGTCTGGGTGATGTGGCTCGTGGCCGTGGTCGTGCTGCTGCTGCCCGTGGCGCTGATGGTGATCTTCCACGGGTCCGATGTGGCCGACAGCAGGGGCCGTCGTGTGAGCAGCCGCTGGCGCCGGCGGCGCGATCGTCGATGACCGGCGTGCGCACCGCGGACACGACGTCCCAGGGCGTGCGGGTGTGACCGGTCTGGCTGGCCGGGTCGCGCTCGTCACCGGCGGCTCACGTGGGATCGGCGCGGCCGTCGCACGACGACTCGCGGAGCTCGGCGCGACCGTCGCGCTCGGGTTCCGCGAGGACGCCGATGCCGCCGCATCCGCCGTCGCGTCGCTTCGCGGCTCCGGACATGTGACCGTCGCGGCCGATGTCGCCGACCCCGCGGCGGTCCGCCGGATGGTCGAGTGGGTCGTGTCCGCGGCTGGCGGCATCGACGTGCTCGTCAACAATGCGGGCATCTACCGCACCCATCCCCTGGACGCGACGTCCTACGACGACTGGTGCGCGGCATGGCAGCGGACGCTCGCCGTCAACCTGCTCGGCGCTGCCAACGTCACCTGGGCCGTCGCCAGGCACATGATCGACACCGGTCGTCGCGGCCGCGTGGTCAACGTGTCGTCCCGCGGTGCGTTCCGCGGCGAACCGGACCATCCGGCCTACGGTGCCAGCAAGGCCGCGCTCAACAGCATGGGGCAGTCGCTGGCGCAGCACCTCGCGCCGCACGGCATCACGGTCACCGCGGTCGCGCCCGGCTTCGTCGAGACGGACATGACCGCCGATCTGCTCGCCGGCCCCGACGGGGCGTCCATCCGCGCCCAGAGCCCGCTCGGGCGGGTCGCCACCGCCGACGAGATCGCCGACCTCGTCGCGTTCCTCGCCTCGGACCGCGCCGTCATCGCGACCGGCGCGATCGTCGACGCCAACGGCGCGTCGTACCTGCGCACCTGACGTGCGAGCGGAGGACCGTCACGGGTCATCCGTCACGGGTCGCGCACTGCGCAGTGGTCGGTCAGTCGTCGAGCACGAGGCAGAACGGGTGCCCGGCCGGATCGAGGTAGACCCGGAAGCTGTCGGGCGCGGGCTGCACGTCCGTCCTGCGCGCGCCGGCGTCGAGCACCGCCGACTCGCCGACATCGAGATCGTCCACGAGGAAGTCCAGGTGCAGTTGCTGGGCACCGGCGGGCTCCGGCCACGTGGGCGGTTGATGGTCCGGCACGTGCTGGAACGCCAACGTGTGTCCGCCACCGCTGTCCAGCTGCACCCAGCCGTCGCTGCGGGAGTCGACCGGCCAGCCGGTGACGCGCCCGTAGAAGGCGGCGAGACCGTCCGGATCGGCACAGTCGAGCGCGGTCAGCTGCAGGCGGGCGATCGGCTCCATGGGCGAACGATACCCCGGCCGGGCGTCGATGTGCCCGGCTGTGCGACGCGTATGCTCGCGATCGTGCGTGACCAGACCAACGGACGCGACCACGACATCGTGGTGTTCGGCGCGACCGGTTTCGTCGGTCGACTGGTCGCCGAACACCTGGCCGCGCGTGCACCGGCCGGTGTGCGGGTCGCACTGGCGGGCCGGTCCGCGCAGCGGCTGGCGGCCGTCCGCGACGCCCTCGGGCCGCCATCCGCCGACTGGCCGTTGCTGGTCGTGAACGCCGCCGATCAGGCCGCGGTCGGGGCCATGGCCGCGGCCACACGGGTCGTGGCCACGACAGTCGGTCCGTACGCCAGGTACGGGATGGCTGTTGTCGCCGCATGTGCAGGCCACGGCACCGACTACGTCGATCTCACCGGCGAGGTCCTGTTCGTTCGCGACAGCGCGGACCGCCACCACGAGCGCGCGGCCGCGACGGGCGCCCGCATCGTCCACTCGTGCGGTTTCGACTCGGTGCCGTCCGACCTGAGCGTGCTGATGGCCGCACGGGCGGCGGCAGACGACGCCACCGGCGAGCTCGACCGGGCGACGCTGGTGCTGCGGTCGGCCTCAGGCGGTGTGAGCGGCGGGACGATCGAGACGCTGCGCACCCAACTGGAGCACCTGGCTGACGATCCGGCGCGTCGGCGCGTGGTCGACGATCCGTACGCGCTCAGTCCGGACCGGTCCGCGGAGCCGGACCTTGGTCCACAGCCCGACGTCACCGGCCCACGCTTCGATCGGGACCTGGGGACGTGGACCGGTCCGTTCGTCATGGCGGCGTACAACACGCGCGTCGTGCGCCGCAGCAACGCGCTGCAGGGATGGGCGTACGGTCGGCGGCTGAGGTATCGCGAGGTGGTCGGGTTCGGCCGTGGACCGACGCGCCCACTGCTGGCGCTCGGTATGACAACGGGCATCGCCGTCCTGTTCGGTGGCATGCGGTTCGCGCCCACGCGTGCGCTGCTCGACCGTGTGCTGCCCGCGCCCGGGGCGGGTCCCGACGCACGGACCCGCGCCGATGGGCACTTCCGCTTCGACCTGTACGCCCACACGGTGACCGGTGCGCGCTACGGCGTGGCGTTCGGTGCACAGGGCGATCCCGGGTACGCGGCGACGTCGGTGATGATCGGCGAGAGCGCGCTGGCGCTCGCGACCGATCAGGCCGCGGTGCCCAGCGGCGGCGGGGTGCTCACGCCGGCCACGGGGATCGGGCGGGTCCTCGTCGACCGCCTGCGGGCGGCGGGGTTCGAGATCCGCGTCGATCGCGCCGTGTGACCGGCGGCTGTCAGTCGTGCAGACGGGCGCCGTGCAGGGTGAGGTCGGCCTCGGAGAACCGGTCGGCGGCGGTCTTGTGCTGATGCCAGTACGGGTATAGCAGCGGTGGGCGTGACACCTGCTCGATGCGGTCGGTCTGCTCGTCGCTGAGCTCGAGATCGGCGGCCGCGAGGTTGTCGGCCAACTGCTCGTCGGTCCGCGCCCCGATGATGAGCGACGTGACACCCGGCCGCGTCAGCAACCACGCGAGCGAGACCTGTGCGGCCGACACCCCGTGCTCCTCGCCCACGTCGACGAGAGCGTCGATCACGTCGTAGAGCGCCTCGGTGTCGCGCACGGGCGGTTCGTCCCACTCGCCCACGTGCCGGGATCCCTCCGGCCCGTCCTGCCCGCGACGGTACTTGCCCGACATCAGCCCCCCGGCCAGCGGGCTCCACACGAGGATCCCGAGCCCCTGGTCGATCGCGGCGGGGACGATCTCGTACTCGAGATCGCGGAAGGCCGGCGCGTAGAAGTTCTGTGTGCTGACGAACCGCGGCAGCACCCGCATCTCCGCGATGCCCAGCGCCTTCATCATGTGCCAGGCCGAGTAGTTCGAGCAGCCGACGTACCGGACCTTGCCGTGGTCGACCAGGTACTCGAGCGTCTCGAGCGTCTCCTCGAGCGGAGTCTGACCGTCCCAGGCGTGCACCTGGTACAGGTCGATGTGGTCGGTCTGCAGCCGCCGCAGGCTCGCGTCGCACTGCTCCATGATGTGGGTGCGCGACAGCCCCGCCTCGTTGGGCCCGTCGCCCATCGGGAAGCGCACCTTCGTCGCGAGGAACAGGTCATCGCGACGGCCCTTGATGGCCTGCCCGATGATCTCCTCCGAGGCGCCGGTGCTGTACATGTTCGCGGTGTCGATCAGGTTGACGCCCGCCTCGAGGCACATGTCGATCTGGCGGGTGGCGCCGTTGACGCCGGTGTCGCCGACGGCGCTGAAGTCGTCCTCGCCGCCGAAGGTCATGGTGCCCATCGTCAACGCCGACACCCGCAGGCCCGACGCTCCCAGCTGCCTGTACTCCATGCCGACGGACTACCCGGGTCGCCGGGTGGACACACGCCGACGACACGCTGACACCTACGCTGGGGTCGCGCCAATCTTGCGTCCCCTGGAAGTGTGTTCACCCGACCGGTAGAGACAGGAAACTTGAGCGCTGCACGCTAAGACTTCTTGCACTTCAGCGTCGCCCTGCTAGCCTTGGGCCAGGCTCTACAACGTTCACGACGACAAGGAAGTGCATCCATGGCACGAGCAGTTGGCATTGACCTCGGCACGACGAACTCGGTCGTCGCCGCGATGGAGGGCGGTGAGTCGGCGGTCATCCCCAACGCCGAGGGCTCGCGCACGACCCCGTCGGTGGTGGGGTTCTCCAAGTCCGGTGAGATCCTGACGGGCGAGGTGGCCAAGCGCCAGGCGGTCACCAACCCGGACCGCACGATCCAGTCGGTCAAGCGCCACATGGGCACCGACTGGAGCATGGAGGTCGACGGCAAGACCTACACCCCGCAGGAGATCAGCGCACGCATCCTGCAGAAGCTCAAGCGCGACGCCGAGGCCTATCTGGGCGACGAGGTGACCCAGGCGGTCATCACCGTGCCAGCCTACTTCGGTGACGCGCAGCGCCAGGCAACCAAGGAGGCCGGACAGATCGCCGGTCTCGAGGTCCTGCGCATCATCAACGAGCCGACCGCCGCGTCGCTGGCCTACGGGCTCGACAAGGAGGGCGAGCAGACGATACTCGTCTACGACCTCGGTGGAGGCACGTTCGACGTGTCGGTCCTCGAGATCGCCGAGGGCGTGTTCGATGTCAAGGCGACATCGGGTGACACCAATCTGGGCGGTGACGACTGGGACCAGGCGGTCATCGAGTGGATGGTCGCGCGGTTCAAGGACAACCACGGCGTCGACCTCGGCAAGGACCGCATGGCGCTGCAGCGGCTGAAGGAGGCCGCGGAGAAGGCCAAGCGGGAGCTGTCGACCACCACCGAAGCGTCGATCAACCTGCCGTTCATCACGGCGACGGCGGACGGTCCGCTGCACCTCGAAGAGACGCTGTCGCGCTCGCAGTTCCAGCAGATGACGTCCGACCTGCTCGACCGCACGCGCGAGCCGTTCCACGCGGCGATCCGCGACGCCGGCGTCAAGCCGGGCGACATCGACCAGGTCATCCTCGTCGGTGGTTCGACCCGCATGCCGGCGGTCGTCGACCTGGTCAAGGAGCTCACCGGCGGCAAGGAGCCGCACAAGGGCGTCAACCCGGACGAGGTCGTCGCGGTCGGTGCGGCGCTGCAGGCCGGCGTGCTCAAGGGCGACGTCAAGGACGTGCTGCTGCTCGACGTGACCCCGCTGTCGCTGGGCATCGAGACCAAGGGCGGCGTCATGACGACACTGATCGAGCGCAACACGACGATTCCCACACGGAAGTCCGAGGTCTTCACCACGGCGGAGGACAACCAACCGCAGGTCGAGATCCACGTGCTGCAGGGCGAGCGCCAGATGGCGGCCTACAACAACACGCTGGGCAAGTTCCAGCTGGTCGACATCCCCCCGGCGCCGCGCGGCGTGCCGCAGATCGAGGTCACGTTCGACATCGACGCGAACGGCATCGTCAACGTGTCCGCCAAGGACCGCGGCACCGGCAAGGAGCAGTCGATGACCATCACCGGTCAGTCGGCTCTCCCGAAGAACGACATCGACCGCATGGTCCGCGAGGCCGAACAGCACGCCGACGAGGACAAGCGGCGTCGTGACGAGGCCGAGGCGCGCAACACGGCTGACAACCTGCTGTACCAGACCGAGAAGCTGGTCAAGGACAACGCTGACAAGATCTCCGACGACCACAAGGCGAAGCTCGAGCAGACGCAGGGTCAGCTGCGCGAGGCGCTGAAGAGCGACGACATCCAGTCGGTCCGCAATGCCAGCGACGAGCTGATGCGGGTCAGCCAGGAGGTCGGTCAGGCCCTCTACGCGGCAGGCGCCGCGGACCAGGCCGGACAGCAGACCGCGAGTGGGTTCGCCGACGGCGGCGACTCCGCCGGCGATGACGACATCGTCGATGCCGAGGTGGTCGACGATCCGGACGACGAGGGGGCTGCGTGACCGACGCACCCGAGGAACGTCAGCCCGGCGCGCCCTCGACCGACGAGGACGCCCACCCCGACGAGGTGCCCGCTGCGGGGCCGGGGCCGGCGACCGAGCTGGAGAAGCAGCCGTCCGCCGGATCCGAGACGCCGCAGCAGGACGGATCGGGTGACGTGCCAGCAGACGCCGATCCGGCGGCCGCGGCGCTCGCCGAGGTGACGCAGCAGCGCGACACCTATCTCGACCACCTGCGCCGCGAGCGCGCCGAGTTCGAGAACTTCCGGCGCCGCAGCCAGCGGGAGCGCACGCAGGCACGTGACCGCGGTGCCGAGGCGTTGATCTCCCAACTGCTGGGCGTGCTGGACAACTTCGGGTACGTGCTCGAGGCCGCCAAGGACTCCGACGACGCCGTCGCCAAGGGAGTCCGGATGGTCCACGGCGAGCTGCGGGAGATCCTCGAGCGCGCCGGGCTCGAGGACGTGCCAGGCGTCGACGCGCCGTTCGACCCGACCTGGCACGACGCGGTCATGCAGGTCGAGGGCGAGACGACCGACGACGGTGAGCCAAAGGTGGCCCAGGTGCTCCGCAGCGGATACCGCTTCAAGGGACGGGTCCTGCGGCCGGCGTCGGTCGCCGTGACCCAGTAGGAGGCCAGGTGAGTCAGCGCGACTACGTCGAGAAGGACTACTACGCTGCTCTCGGCGTCGACGAGAAGGCCGAGCAGGCAGAGATCGCCAAGGCCTACCGCAAGCTCGCGCGCGAACTGCATCCGGACGCCAACCCGGACGACCCCAAGGCGGAGATCCGGTTCAAGGAGGTCAGCGAGGCCTACTCGGTGCTGTCGAACTCCGAGAAGCGGGCCGAGTACGACAAGGTCCGCCAACTGGTCGGCAGCGGCGCGTTCGCCGGCGGCTTCCCCGGTGGCGGGTACCCGCCACCGGGCGGCGGCGGGTTCGGCGGTGGTCAGCAGTTCGATCTGTCCGACCTGCTCGGAGGGCTGTTCGGCGAGGGTCAGCCGCAGCCGGGCGGAACGACGTTCGGTCGGACCCGCCCGCGTCGTCAGGGCCCTCGTGGCCGCGACCTCGAGACCGATCTGACGCTGTCGTTCGCCGACGCGGTCGCCGGCGTCACGACCACGCTGCGCATCACCGGCAACGCCGCATGCTCCACGTGTGGCGGCTCGGGCGCCCGGCCCGGCACGACGCCGCAGACCTGCCCGACCTGTCAGGGCACGGGCGCCGTCGCCCGCGATCAGGGCATGTTCAGCTTCTCGGAGCCGTGCGACACCTGTGGCGGCTCGGGGCGGGTCATCCCTGATCCGTGCGCGACATGTGGTGGCACCGGTGTCGAGCGCCGCGCACGCGAGATCCGCGCACGCATCCCGGCCGGTGTGAAGGATGGCGCCCGGATCCGCCTCAAGGGCAAGGGCGAACCCGCGCCGATGGGCGGCGAGCCCGGGGACCTGTTCGTGAAGGTCCACGTGACGCCGCACGAGATCTTCGACCGCCGTGGAGACGACCTGTTGCTGCGGGTGCCGGTGACGTTCGCAGAAGCGACCCTCGGGACGAAGGTCACCGTGCCGACCCTCGACGGCTCGGTCACGCTGAAGGTGCCGGCCGGCACCGAGCCCGGTCGCACGCTGCGGGTTCGTGGGCGTGGCCTTCCCCGGCGCAAGGGTGGCACCGGCGACCTGCTGGTGACCGTCGATCTCGTGGTCCCGCGTCGGTTGACCCGCACCCAGCGCAAGATGCTCGAGGAGTTCGCCGCCACCGACGACAGCGACGTCAGGGCGCACCTGGACACGTACGTCGCCCCCGGGGGCGACGTACGATGAGCGTAGGCCGACGCCCGTGGCCGCGGCTCGCGAGGTGTGCAGGTCATGACCACTGATGCAGGCGTCTACATCATCTCGGTCGCTGCCGAGCTCGCCGGTGTGCACCCGCAGACGCTCCGCACCTACGAGCGCAAGGGGCTGCTTGCTCCCAAACGCACGGCGGGCGGGACGCGCCGCTACTCCCAGCGCGACGTCTTACGCGTCCAGCTGATCCAGCAGCTGACCCAGCGCGAAGGGATCAACCTGGCAGGTGTGCTGCGCATCCTCGAGCTCGAGGACGAGATCGAACGCCTCGAGCGCCAGCTCGAGCGGTCTCGCCAGGAGGTCGAGCGGGTGCACGCCGCGTCGCAGGAGGCGCTGCGCGACGCGCAGCGCCGTGCTTCGACCGAACTCGTGCTGTACCGCCGGGCCCAGATCGAGCGGCACGCGGACCGCCGGTCGCGGCGCTGACGCCCGGGCCCCGGACGGCCGTCCGGGCGTGGGCGCGGTGCGGGCCGCGGAGCCGTGGCGAGGGCCGGGTCTGGCCATCGGGCCACTGCCCTGAGCGGATGCACGACACCGTCCCTGTCCGAGCAGCCCCATCGGACAACGCGCGTCGGCCGGCGGTGTCCTAGCGTCAGGTGCATGAGGCAACAGATGCGGTGCAACGAGAGACGCGCGTGCGGGAGTCGCCCGGCATGACTGGCACACGTGCACGCGCCGGTCGCATGGTCGCGTTGCTCTTCGCCTTGAGCCTGCTGTTGACGGCCTGCGACGCCGACGACGTCATGCTGCTCCTGCGTGGTCCGGACCCCGCCGCGCCGGCCGCGGCCACGGCGACCGATGCCGATGACGGGGACGGTTCCTCCGCGTCCGAGGACGCGTCCGCGGACGACGGTGATGGCGCGCCAGCGTCCGACGCGCCGTCGGGTGACAGCGGCGGGAGCGCGCCGCAGGCCACCGCGCAGGACGCGGACACGCCCGCACCAAGGCCGAAGGCGCAGCAGAAGCCCGAGGCGTCCGGCTCCGGTGGCGGCTCGACGACAGGTCAATCGGCGATCGAGCGTGAGATCCTCGATCTGCTCAACGCCGCCCGTGCCAGCGACGGCAAGGCTGCGCTGACCGTGAGTGCCGACGTCTCGCGTGGTGCGCGGTCGTGGTCGTGCGACATGGCCACCAGCGGCAACTTCCGCCACGCCGATCTGCGGTCGGCCGGCGTCAACGGCGAGAACATCGCCTGGGGACAGCGCTCCGCGAGCGAGGTCCACCAGGGATGGATGAACTCGCCCGACCACCGCGACAACCGCATGAGCGACCGCTGGACCGAGTACGGCGTCGGTGTCTGCAGCGACGACAGCGGTCGCCTGTACTTCACCGAGCGGTTCCGCTAGGCCGCGCTCCTGGACGGTTGCGCTCGCAGCCGTCGCGCGCGGCCGAGGCAACGCGGCCGGCGGGCCGGGACGCTTGGACGTCCCGACCCGCCGCTGGTCACCCGCCCGGACTCCGCCATGGCCCCGCGCGCCCCGGCCGCGTTGGGCCTGCGACCACGCCGCGCTGAGTTCGCGGAGCCTGGTTCCACGACGCGGGGGGGCTACGCCGCGCTGAACTGGTCCTCTTCGGTCGAGCCGTGCATGGCCAGCGTCGAGGCGGTGCCGCCGCTGACGGTCTGCGCGATGCGGTCGAAGTAGCTCGCGCCGACCTCGCGCTGGTGGCGCGTCGCCGTATAGCCGTGCTGCTCGAGGTCGAACTCGTGCTGCTGCAGTGCCACGTAGGCCGACATGTGGTCCGTGGCGTAGCCGCGGGCGAGGTCGAACATCGAGGCGTTGAGCGCGTGGAAGCCGGCCAACGTCACGAACTGGAACCGGAAGCCCAACTCGGCGATGTCGCCCTGGAAGGTGGCGATCTCGTCGGCGTCCAGGTGGGCGGACCAGTTGAAGGACGGTGAGCAGTTGTACGCGAGCAGCTTGTCGGGGAACTCGGCGTGGATGGCGTCGGCGAACTTGCGCGCCTCCTCCAGGTTGGGCTTGGCGGTCTCCATCCACAGCAGATCCGCGTAGGGCGCGTAGGCCAGGCCGCGGGCGATGCAGGCGTCGATGCCGTTGCGGACCTCGTAGAAGCCCTCCGGCGACCGGACACCGGTGGTGAACTCGCGGTCGCGCGGGTCGACGTCGCTGGTCAGCAGGGTCGCGGCCTCCGCGTCGGTCCGCGCCAGGAGGAAGGTGGGCACGCCCGCGACGTCGGCGGCCAGTCGCGCGGCCGCCAGTGTGCGCACATGCTGGCTGGTCGGCACGAGCACCTTGCCGCCCATGTGCCCGCACTTCTTCTCGCTGGCGAGCTGGTCCTCGAAGTGCACGCCCGCTGCGCCGGCTTCGATCATGCCCAGCGTGAGCTCGTAGGCGTTGAGCGCGCCGCCGAACCCTGCCTCGCAGTCAGCCACGATCGGGGCCATCCAGTGGCGCTCGTCGCCTCCCTCGAGCGAGGCGATCTGGTCGGCCCGACGCAGCGCCGAGTTGATGCGGCGCACCAGCGTGGGTGCGCTGTTGACCGGATACAGGCTCTGGTCAGGGTAGGTGTTGCCCGACAGGTTGGCGTCCCCTGCCACCTGCCAGCCCGACAGGTAGATCGCCTGCAGGCCGGCCTTGACCATCTGCACGGCCTGGCCGCCGGTCATTGCGCCGAGCGCGCGCACCGGCTCGTCGCCCGCGAGGAGCTCGTGCAGCCGCTCCGCACCGGCCCTGGCCAAACTGTGCTCGACGTGGACCGAACCACGCAGCGCGACGACATCGGTGGCCCCGTAGTCGCGGTGGATGCCGGCCCAGCGCGGGTCCGTCTCCCACTCCGCGCGCAGCGCGTCGGCGTCGCTGGAGTGTGCGATGTCGTCCATGCAGTGCTCCTCGGCTGAGGGGCCACGTGCGAACGCGACCCATGGGTTCATGGCAACCTATAGTGTTGTTGTGTCATGCTTGACATACCAAGCCGGGAGTGGAACAACTATGGCAGATCTTGCGGCTACCGCAGAGTATGTCGGAAGTTCGCAACTCGACCCGCTGGTGTTCGGGCAACGGCTGCGCCACCTGCGTCAGCAGCACGGGTTGACGCTGAGCGAGCTCGGGGACCGGGTCGGCAGGCGGGCGCCGTACCTGTCGCGAGTTGAGAACGGCAAGCGCGAGCCCAACCTGTCGCTGATCGGGGCGCTCGCCGACGCGTTGGACGTCCCGCCCGGTGATCTGCTGGATCCAGCCCCGCCGTCGCGACGCGCCGAGCTCGAGGTCGCGCTGCAGCGGGCCCAGGACGACCCGCTGTACCAGCGGCTGGGCCTCGAACCCTTCCCGATCTCACGCAGGCTGACCGACGACGTCCTGGAGCACGTCGTCGCGCTGTTCTCCGAGCTGCGCCGGGTCAGTTCGGTGCGCGCCCAGACACCCGAGGAGGCGCGCAAGCACAACGCGCAGCTCCGCGCGATGATGCGGGAACGCGACAACTACTTCGCCGACATCGAGGACTCGGCGCGTGCCGCGCTGCTGGCCGTCGACTACGCCGGTGACGGCCACCTGACCGCGCGTGTGATCGACGACCTCGCAGGGCACTTCGGCTTCCGCGTGATCACCGTGCCACGACTTCCGAGCGGGCTGCGGTCGTTGGCTGACCTGCGCAACGGCCGCCTGTTCGTCCACGAGCGGGAACGCGTCGGGACCCTCCTGTCGCGTTCCATCGTCGCCCAGTCCCTCGGGCACTTCGCACTCGGTCACGGCGACCCCGCGAGCTTCGGCGAGTTCCTGCAGCAGCGTGTCGAGGCGAACTACTTCGCCGGGGCGCTGCTGGTGCCCGAGTCGTCCGCCGTGCCGTACCTGCAGCGCGCCCAGGACGCCCACGACCTGTGCATCGAGGACCTGGCCGAGCACTTCTTCGTGTCCTACGAGATGGCCGCCCACCGCTTCACGAACCTGGCGACCCGTCACCTGGACATCGCGACGCACTTCCTGCGGTCCGATGAGGAGGGCGTCATCTGGAAGGCGTACGAGAACAACGGCGTACCGTTCCCGGCCGACCCCGACGGGGCGATCGAGGGGCAGCGGGTGTGCCGCCGGTGGGGCACCCGCCGTGTCTTCGAGTCGGAGCAGCTGCGCACCGTGCGGCACCAGTACACCGACACGCCCGCCGGCACGTTCTGGTGCGTGACCGTCCGCGAGGCCGACCGCCAGCCACAGCACGCCGTCACGGTGGGGGTCGGGTTCGCCGACGCGAAACACTTCCGGGGTCGCGAGACACGTCAGCGCACGACGTCCGGGTGCCCGGAGCAGCCCTGCTGCCGCGAACCTCAGCCCGAGCTCGCCAACCGCTGGGACGGCCACGCCCGCCCGCTGGCCAGCTCGCACAGCCACGTGCTCGCCGCGCTGCCCGTCGGGGCGTTCCCGGGCGTCGACATGCCGGAGGTCTACGAGTTCCTCGACACGGCTCAGCCCTGATCCACCCGGCTGACGCCCACGTCGCGCCGCGTTTCCACCCTGTCCCGCTGAACCCACCGCGACATTCCGCAACCACCCTGCGAAGGGGCAACCAGCGTTGCGCGGCAATCACGAGGTGGTTGTCGAAGTACCTCGTTCGTCCGCGATCGGGCAACCACGTCGACAACCTTCGTGCTCGCTCATCCCGGCGTGTCGGCGTCGAGCCCCAGCGCCCGGTCAGCCGCGAGCCCGGCGATCAAGCCGACCGCCCCGGCCACCGGCATCGCGGGCAGCTGACCGCCGTCGCGGCGACGGAGGCTGACGCTGCCGTCGGCGACCTCACGGTCGCCGATGATCCCGACGAACGGGACACCCTGCTCGTGCGCCGCGCGCACGCGCGCCCCGAGCGAGTGGCGGGCGTCGACCATGCGCGCGCGCAGGCCCGCCCCGGTCGCGCTGTCGACCAGGGACTGCGCGGCGGCGTCGTGGTCGGCGTCGACCGGCGCGACCGCGAGCTGCACCGGCGCGAGCCACACCGGGAAGCGCCCCGCGTACTGCTCGATCAGGTGGGCGACGAGCCGCTCCATGGTCGAGACCAACGCGCGATGGATCACGACGGGGCGTTGCCGGCTGCCGTCCGACGCCTGGAACCACAGGTCGAACGCCTCCGGCTGATGGAAGTCGATCTGCACGGTGGACAGGGTCTCCTCACGACCCTGCGGGTCGACCACCTGGATGTCGACCTTGGGTCCGTAGAAGGCGGCCTCGTCCGCGGCCTCGTCCCACCGGGCGCCGGCCGACGCCAGTGCCGACCGCAGGGCGTCCTCGGCGCGCTCCCACATCTGCGGCGCGTCGACGTAGCTGCCACCGGGTCCGCGCAGCGACAGGCGCAGTCGATGCGGATCGATGCCGAGCACGCCGTACGCGTGGTCGATCAGCTCCAGCATCCGGGCCACCTCGGCACCGACCTGCTCGGCGGCGACGAAGACGTGGGCATCGCTGAGGGTCATCGCCCGCACGCGGCTGAGCCCACCGACCACTCCGGACCGCTCGTAGCGGAACATGGTGCCCAGCTCGGCGTACCGCACCGGCAGCTCGCGGAAGCTGTGGTGGCGCGCGCCGTACATCAGCAGGTGGTGTGGGCAGTTGCTGGGTCGTAGGACGAGCTGCTCCTCGCCGGTGTCCATCGGCGGGAACATGTCGTCGCGGAAATGCTGCCAGTGGCCGGAGCGCTCGAACAGCTCGCGCTTGCCCAGCACAGGGCTGAACACACGCTGGTAGCCGGCGACGCGTTCGAGCTCGACGACGAACCGCTCGAGCTCGAAGCGGATGACGGCGCCGTCGGGCAACCACAGCGGCAGTCCGGCGCCGACCAACTCGTGCGATTCGAACAGATCGAGTTGGCGGCCCAGCCGACGGTGATCGGGTGGATCTGTCGGGCGGACGGGGTCTGCGACGGACATCGGTCTCCTCCTTGTGTGCGGCGGGACCGGTGCCGGACGCAGAAGCGCCCCGGGACCGGTCCCGGGGCGGTGTGCGGTGCGCGAACGCGATTTCAGACCTCCGGGACGGCTCCCGTGGTCGTCGTCAGCGCGCGCAGGTGCTGCATGTGCACATCGTACCCACCACGACGGGCAGTGGGAAGGTGTCCAGGCGCCTCGATCGTCGATCTCGGCGGCGGCCTCGTCCGGGTCGAGCGGCTGCTTGTCGGCGGCGGCCCGGAATGCGGCCGCCAGCTCCAGGATGTGGCCGACCAGCATCCGGACCGTCCAGTCCGAGCATGGCGTCCGACCCTCCATGTCCTCCGACCCCACGCCAGCGGCCACACGGCGCAGCTCGTCCGCCGCCGGCGCGAGGTCGAGGAGTGTGCCGGCACTGCCGTCCGATGTCATCGCCTGATCCTCTCGTCGTCGCGGTGATGCTGACGTCCGGCCGTGCCCGAACTCATCGCCCGGCCGGTGGCCGGCCGACTCCGCGCCGGCCGCTCGGGCGCCGGTGATGCGGCGGCTCGCGGATGTTCACCACGGAGAGGGGGTGATGGAGGGCGGGGGTCTGGGGATACGATCCACGCAGTCACTCAGGGACGGAGCAGCCATGCCGATCGCCACACCAGAGACGTACGCCGAGATGCTCGACCGCGCCAAGGACGGCGCCTTCGCGTACCCCGCCATCAACGTCACGTCGTCGCAGACGCTGAACGCTGCGATCCGCGGCTTCGCCGAAGCGCGCAGCGACGGCATCATCCAGGTGTCCACCGGCGGTGCGCAGTACTTCTCGGGTCCGACGATCAACGACATGACGACCGGTGGCGTGGCGATGGCGACGTTCGCCCACGTCGTCGCCGACCACTACGACGTCACGATCGCGCTGCACACCGACCACTGCCCCAAGGACAAGCTGGACGGGTTCATGCGCCCGCTGGTCAAGATCAGCCAGGACCGCGTCGCCAACGGCGACCTGCCGCTGTTCCAGTCACACATGTGGGACGGGTCGGCCGTGCCGCTGGACGAGAACCTCGAGATCGCGCAGGACCTGCTGGCCGAGTGTGCCAAGGCCAACGTGATCATGGAGATGGAGATCGGCGTCGTCGGCGGCGAGGAGGACGGCGTCGTCGCTGAGATCAACGAGAAGCTCTACACCGCCGACAGCGACTTCGTGCGCACGGCGGAGGTGCTCGGCACCGGCGAGAACGGCCGCTACATCCTGGCGGCCACCTTCGGCAACGTCCACGGCGTGTACAAGCCGGGCAACGTCACGCTGCGGCCGGACATCCTGAAGCGTGGCCAGGACCGGGTCTCCGAAGAGCTGAGCCTCGAGCCCGGCAGCAAGCCGTTCGACCTCGTCTTCCACGGCGGTTCCGGGTCGTCGTTGGATGACATCCGCGAGTCGCTCGACTACGGCGTCGTCAAGATGAACATCGACACCGACACTCAGTACGCGTTCACACGGCCGATCGTCGACCACATGTTCAAGAACTACGACGGCGTGCTGCGCGTCGACGGTGAGGTCGGCGTCAAGAAGACCTACGACCCGCGGACGTGGGGCAAGAAGGCGGAGGAGAACATGGCCGCCCGTGTGGTCGAGGCCTGCGAGGCGCTGCGGTCGTCGGGCACCACGATGGCCGACGCCTGACCGGTCCCCACCGTGCACCCGGCGCAGGTCAACGTCGTGCGTCTGCGGCTGCGTCCCGCGTGAACGACCGCCGGACGCTCATCCACGAACGGGTGGAGCTGGCGCGCGCCGTTCCTGGTCGACATGAGTCGGATCGGTGACGCGCTGCTGGCGGTCACCGACGCCGACGGATCACGACCGCCCCACTCCAGGGATCTCACATGCGGTGGTGGCCACCGGTGAGAGTGATGATCGACGGGCCCACGCGGATCGCGGGCCATCTGGCCGTCCCGTCCGCGGTGGACGACGAGACCGCCGTGCCGGGGATCGTCGTCATCCACGAGGCCTTCGGACTGACCGATGACATCGTCAGGATCGCCGACCGCATGGCGGACCGCGGCTACCTGGCGCTCGCACCCGACCTGTTCTCCTGGGGTCCGACCGTGCGGTGCCTCGTGGCCGCGTTCCGGAGCCTGTGGCGTGGGCATGGTCGCGCGGTCGCTGACGTCGACGCCTGCCGACGCCATCTGCTCGCACGCCCCGACTGCAACGGCCGCGTCGGCGTCGTCGGGTTCTGCCTGGGCGGGGGGTTCGCCCTGCTGGCCGCCCGTCGCGGCTACGACGTCGCCGCGCCGAACTACGGACATCTGCCCCGTGGCCTACCGGGCGCGCTGCGGGACGCGTGCCCGGTCGTCGCCAGCTACGGCGCCGACGACCTCGGCCTGGCCGGTGCCGGCGACCGCCTGGCGGCGGCGCTGCGCCTGGCCGACGTGCCGCACGACGTCAAGACCTACGCGGGGGTCGGACACAGCTTTATGAACCGCCACGACGGCTGGGCTCGGGTCGTGGACCGCGTGCCGGGCGTCGGCTACGACCAGGACACCGCAGCCGACGCCTGGCGTCGGATCGACGCGTTCCTCGACCGCCACCTCCGTGGAGCCGATTGACCGTCCGTGGACTCGATCGAGATCGGGCCGGCCCGTCCGACCGACGCGTTGCAGATCCTCGACCTGCAACGCAGCGCCCATCTGATCGAGGCCGAGCGCTATGACGACCGCGCGCTCCGCCGCTGAGCGAGACGCTCGACGACCTCCACGGGTGCGGCATCGGGCGGCGACTCCTCGTGGCCATCGAGCACGCTGTCGGGCCCGTCGCCCGTTCGAGCTGTTCACCGGCCACCGCAGCACGCGCAACCTGGGTTGTACGAGTGGGCGGGTTACCGACGCACGCTGACGGCGCGGGTGCCGCATGGCTTCGTCGTCTACGCTCCCGCGGTGGAGGTGACGGATGGCGCTCTGGGTGATCATGGTGGTAGCCGTCGCCGGTGGCGCGGCGATATCGCTGCAGGCGCAGACCACCGGCGTCATCAGCGAGCGGGTCGGCACGCTCGAGGCGGTGTTCGTCACCTACGGCCTGGGGGGCGTGCTGAGCGCCCTGCTCGTGCTCGTCGCACGGGGTAGCGACGTCGCGGCCGTGCGCAGCCTTCCCGGCTACGTGTGGCTGTCGGGGGTGTTCGGTCTGGTCATCGTCGGCACGATCGCCTACAGCGTCGGCCGGCTCGGCGTCGTGCGCGGCCTGCTGCTCGTGACGGTCGCCCAGTTCCTCGTCTCTGCGCTGATCGACCAGTTCGGGTGGCTCGGCGCCCGGGTGCAGTCCATGACGGTTGGCAAGGCGGCCGGCATCGTGCTGCTGCTGGTCGGTGGCTGGCTGGTCCTCCGGTAGGCCGCGGCGATCCGATCGCCTAGGCTGCTTCCACCGCTGACAGCCTGCGAGAGCTGGTGATGATCAATGCCGACACGTGACGGCTACGACCCTGGCACCCCGTGCTGGATCGACCTGATGTCCCCCGACGTCGACGCCTCCAAGGCCTTCTACACCGGGTTGTTCGGTTGGGACGGCGAGGACCAGTTCGACGACGAGGGCCGACGCATCTACACGAACTTCCGCCTCGGTGATCGAGACGTCGCCGGCCTCGGTGGGCAGACGCCCGAGATGGAGGGCGCCCCGCCGGTGTGGTCGACCTACATCGCAACCAGCGACGTCGATGAGACGAGCCAGAAGGTCGAGGCCGCCGGCGGGCAGGTGATGATGCCGGCGCTGGACGTGATGGACGCCGGTCGCATGGCGATCTACTCGGATCCCACCGGTGCCGTCGTGTCGGTCTGGGAGGCGGGCGAGCACACCGGCGCGGGCATCTGCAACGAAGCGCGCACCTGGTCGTGGAACGAGCTGATGACCCGTGACGTCGATGCGGCCGCCGCCTTCTACACCGACGTCTTCGGCTGGACGTACCAGGACATGGAGATGCCGTTCGGGATCTACCGGGTGATCCAGGGCGGCGACTTCGGCGGCCTCGGTGGGCTGATGCCCATGCCACCCGGTGTGCCGGAGATGGTTCCCAACCACTGGTCGGTGTTCTTCATGGTCGACGACGCCGACGCCACGATCGCGCGTGCCACCGAGCTCGGTGGCCAGACGGTCCAGGGCCCCGACGACGCGCCGGGCGTCGGGCGCATCGCGACGCTGCACGACCCGATGGGCGGCAGCTTCATGATCCTGCAGCCGGTGGCGTCCGGCTGACACCGAACCCGGTCAGTCCCGCAGGCGGATGCGACAGGCCCGCGGGCGTGCTCCGAATCGACCGCACGGCCCCGCGGGGACGTGTGGTTAGCCTTCCGGCTAATAAGGTGATAGGCTAACTACGATGAACGTGTTCGAGGCACTGGCGCATCCGACGAGACGGCGGATCCTCGAACTGCTGCGCGACCGTGACATGTCCGCCGGCGAGATCGCCGAGCACTTCGACGTGTCGAAGCCGACCTTGTCGGGTCACTTCGACAAGTTGCGGCGTGCTCACCTCGTGCTCGCGGAGCGCGACGGCACATCGATCATCTACTCGCTGAACCTGTCGGTCGTCGAGGACGCGCTGATGGGACTGCTCGGTCGGCTCGGTGCCCGTCGGGTCGACGACCTCGAGGAGCCTGACCATGTCCGCTGACGAACCACCGGTGGTCACCTCGAGGATGGTCGCGATCGGCGGGGCGCTGGTGGCCGGCATGGCGCTCGCGTCGCTGTGGGCCTACGGACAACTGCCCCCTGACGCCGCCGTGCCGATCCACTGGAACGCCGCCGGCGATGTCGACCGCTACGCGGGCCGGTTGGCCGGCCTGTTCACGACGGTCGCGGTCGCGGCCGCCGCGGCCGCGTTGCTCATGGTGATCCCCCACATCGAACCGCGGCGGCGCAACCTGCAACGGTCGGCCGGCGCGTACCGGATGGCGTACTACGCGACACTGGGCCTGCTGGTGGTGGTGCACGCATCGGTCGTGGCCGCGGCGTTGGGTCACGGCGTCGATCCGACACGCGTCATCGCCGCGGGCGCGGGCGTGCTGCTGATCGTCATCGGCAACTGGCTGCCCAAGGTCCGCAGCAACTTCCTGTTCGGTGTGCGCACCCCCTGGACGCTCGCCAGCGACTACACCTGGCGCAGGACGCACCGTGCCGCGGGTCGTGCCATGGTGGTGCTGGGCCTGCTGCTGGTCGTGTCCGCGCTCGTGACGGGTGGTGTGGGCGCACCGGCGCTGGCGATCGCGGCGGCGGTGTTCACCGTCGGCGTCTTCGGCTACAGCTACCTGGTGTGGCGCTCCGCGCCGGACCGCGATCAGGATCGACGTGCGACGGGTTGAGCGCGGCCCGGTCAGGGGTCCAGCCCCCACGCGGTGCGCACCTCGGGATCGTCGTCGACGCGATCAGCCGCGTGCGCGGGAGTACGCGAGAACCGCGGTGCCGCGGCGGGCTGGCGCCCACCGGCGGCCCATGGCACGTGGCTTCCCCGTTGCTGCAGATGCGGGTGTGCGACCGCCTCGTCCAGGCTGAGGACCGGTGCCACGCACGCGTCGGTCCCGGCGAATCGCTCCGCCCAGACGTCCCGTGGGTGCTGCAGGAACGCGGCCGCGATGCACGCGCGCAGTCGTGGCCACTGCGATGTGTCGTCGCGGTCGGGCCAGGCCGAGGTGTCGGCGACGTCGGCCACACCGTCGACGAACGTGGCGTAGAACTGCGGTTCGAGCGCCGCGAGCGCGACGTGGTCGCCGTCCGCGCACAGGTAGGTGTCGTAGAACGGCGCCCCGCCGTCCAGCAGGTTGGCCCCACGGGCATCGGTGTGCATCCCGGCGTTGCGGAAGCTCCACGTCTGCGCGAGCAGCAGGGCCACGCCGTCGACCATGGCCACGTCGAGCACCTGACCCCGACCTGACCGGCAGCGTTCGAGCAGGGCAGCCAGCACGCCCGCGACCAGCAACATGCCCCCGCCGCCGTAGTCGGCCACCAGGTTCAGTGGGATGGCCGGCCGGCCACCGGGCGGGCCAATGAGCGACAGCGCGCCGGAGATCGCGAGATATGTCAGATCGTGGCCGGCGCGGTCCGCGAGCGGGCCGCGCTGCCCCCACCCGGTCATGCGTGCGTAGATCAACCGCGGGTTGCGTCGTGCGCAGACGTCGGGGCCCACGCCGAGGCGTTCCGCGACGCCCGGTCGGAACGGCTCGACCAGCGCGTCGGCGCGGTCGACGAGATCCAGCACCTGTGCGGTTCCGTCGTCGTCACGCAGGTCGATGGTGACCGAGGCGCGACCACGGTTGGTCACCTCGTGACGGGCGGGCAGCAGCGCGGTGCCGCCGCCCGGCCGTTCGACGCGGAGCACGTGCGCACCGAGGTCTGCCAGCAGCATGCAGCCGAATGGCGCGGGCCCCAGCCCCGCCAGCTCCAGCACGCGAATCCCGTCGAGCGGTCCTCTGCCCGACCGGCGCGCCTGCGACGGCGCGTCGGATTCGCTCACAGCCCGAGTCCGCGCCCGATGATCTCCTTCATGATCTCGGTCGTGCCCCCGTAGATCGTCTGCACGCGCGCATCCGCGAAGTCGCGGCTGATCTGGTACTCGCGCATGTAGCCGTACCCGCCGTGCAGCTGCAGGCAGCGGTCCGCCACCCGAACCTGCAGCTCCGTCGCCCACCACTTCGCCTTTGCGGCGTCCTCCGGGGTCAGCTCGCCGTCGACGAGCGCGGCGATGCACGCATCGATGAACGCCCGGGCGAAGGCGATCTCGGTGTCGAGCTCCGCCAGGGTGAAACGGTTGTGCTGGAAGGACCCGATCGGTGCGCCGAACGCCGTGCGCTCCTTGACGTAGTCCAGCGTGCGCTCCAGGACACCCTCGGCCGCCGCAACGGCGCTGACCGCGATCGCCAGCCGCTCCTGGGGCAGGTGCGACACGAGCGCGCCGAACGCGTCGCCCTCCGCACCGAGCCGGTCGGCCACCGGCACGCGTGCGTCGGTGAACGACAGCTCGCTCGTGTCCTGCGCGTGCAGCCCGAGCTTGTGCAGGTTGCGCCCCCGCGAGAACCCCGGCGTCCCGGCGTCGACGACCAGCAGCGTCAGCCCCTTGTGCCGGTCCTCGCCGGTCCGGCACGCGGTGACCACGAGGTCGGCGTGCTGGCCGTTGGAGATGAAGGTCTTCGACCCGTTGACCACGTAGTGGTCGCCGTCACGCTCGGCACGTGTGCTTATCCCCGCCAGGTCGCTGCCGGCGCCCGGCTCGGTCATCGCCACGGCCAGCACGGTGTCGCCGCTCGTCACCCCGGGCAGCCAGCGCGCCTGCTGCTCGTCGTCCGCGAGATCCAGCAGGTAGGGCAGCACCATGTCGTTGATGAGGCTGAACGACAGCCCCACGCTGTTCGCGCCGGCTCGAGCGAACTCCTCGATGACGACCGCGTTGAACCGGAAGTCGTCGCCGCCGGCGCCGCCGTGCGCCTCGGGAACGGCGAACCCGAGCAGCCCGAGCGCGCCGGCCTCGGTGAACAACCGGCGGTCGATCATGCCCTTGGCGTCCATGTCGTCGAAGTGGTCGACGACACGGTCGGCCACGAAGTCGCGCACGACGCCCCGCAGGCTCTCGTGCTCGGGCTCGAAGATCGTCCGGCGCATGCCGCCCTCTCCGGTCGTTCGGACCTCCGGTCAGCGCACACTACGATAGGTCGCGTGCCGGCCGCCCGGAAGCGGCCGGCGCTGGTCGTCCACAACCGGGGCGCAGCGCCGGGGCGCGCGCCGTTAGGTTGTTGGCGACCGCGACGTCTGCCGACACCCACCGGACGACCAAGGACCGCGAAGGTGCACGACATCTCGACCACGCCGAGTTGGTTGGCCGAAGAGGACCTGGCATGGGTCCGAGAGCGGGTGCCGATGGTTGGCATCGACGCGGTCCCCGTGCGACTGGACCACCTCGGGCAGATCGAGAAGGTGGGGCTGCTGCTGCGCGCGCTGCCCGACACGACCGTCAGCCGCGCGATCGTCACGGGACGGATCCTGCGTGGCGAGACCGTGCGGGAGGCGCTGTGGCGCCACCTGACCAAGGACCTCGGACCGGATTGCGATCCGTCGCTGCCGGCATCGATCACCCCGTTCACCGTGATCGAGTACTTCCCCGATCCGCAGCGGAGCGGGTTCCACGACCCGCGCCAGCACACCGTCAGCCTTGCCTATGTCGTGCCTGTCAACGGTGAGTGCCGTCCCGCCAAGGACGCGCTCGACTTCGCGTGGCTGACCGTCAAGGAGGTCACGTCCAGCGCGGTGGTGTCCGAGATGTCGCAGGGCCACGACCGGGTCGTCCGCCACGCCCTGGCGTCCTGCCGCGCGTTGCCGTAGGACCGGTTCAGCGCCCCTCGTGCGCGAGGCGCTCGTAGGCGTCGAGTGACTCGGGGTTGGCCAGCGCGCCCTCGCTGGCGACGTCATCGAGGGACGCGCCGGCGAACAGCCGCTTGACCGGCACCTCGAGCTTCTTGCCCGACAGCGTCCGCGGGACGGCCGGCACCGCATGCAGCTCGTCGGGCACGTGGCGGGGCGACAGCCGCGATCGGATGTGGCTGCGGATCCTGTCGCGCAACTCGGCGTCCAGATGGCGATCCCCGGCCGGCACCACGAACAGCAGCAGGGTGCCCGCTCCACCGGCCCGGTCCTCGAGGTGGACCACGAGCGCGTCGGCCACGTCCGGCAGGTCCTCGACCACGCGGTAGAACTCGCTGGTCCCCATGCGCACGCCCCCGCGGTTCAGCGTCGCATCGGACCGGCCGGTGATCACGCAACTGCCGCGTTCGGTGATCCGGATCCAGTCGCCGTGCCGCCAGACGCCCGGATAGACGTCGAAGTACGCGTCGCGGTACCGCGACCCGTCGTCGTCGCCCCAGAACCCCACCGGCATCGATGGCATGGGAGCGGTGATGACCAGCTCACCGCGCTCGCCGATCACCGGCCGACCGTCGGCGTCGTACGCCTCCACGTGCGCCCCGAGGCAACGGCACGAGATCTCGCCCGCCCAGACCGGTGTGACCGGGGACGCGCCCACGAACGCCGTGCACATGTCGGTCCCCCCCGATACCGACGCGACCTGCACCCCGGCGCCGACGTGCTCCACGCACCAATCGAAGCCCTCGGGCGGCAGCGGTGCGCCGGTGGAGCCGATCTGGCGCAGCCGCGACAGGTCATGGTCCGCGCCCGGCGTCAGCTCCTGCGTCCGGCAGGTCATCAGGTACGGCGCAGACACGCCGAACACGGTGATGCCGGCCTCGTCCGCCAGCCT
This sequence comes from Euzebyales bacterium, assembly GCA_036374135.1. Lineage (NCBI taxonomy): Bacteria > Bacillati > Actinomycetota > Nitriliruptoria > Euzebyales > Euzebyales bacterium. The sequence continues at coordinate 13,612 of DASUUK010000067.1, read as the reverse complement.
CCACAACGTGGTGAGGTCCGGATGTGCGGGGTCGCCGTCGAACAGGACCAGCGTCGATCCCATCAACAGCCCCGAGACGAGGAAGTTCCACATCATCCAGCCGGTGGTGGTGAACCAGAAGAACGTGTCGTCGGGACCGAGGTCGTGGTGCAGACCGAGGATCTTGAGGTGCTCGAGGGTGATGCCCCCGTGCCCGTGGACGATCGCCTTGGGGATGCCGGTCGTACCCGAGGAGAACAGGATGTACAGCGGATGATCGAACGTCACCGGCGAGAAGGTCAGCTCTGCCGGCTCGGCCACGAGGGCGTCCCAGCTGACGGCATCCGGGACGTTGGCCGCGCGGTCGAGGTAGCCGAGCACGACGGTGTGCTCGAGCGTCGGCAGCGCGTCACGGATCGCCGCGACCTCCGCGGCGCGGTCGACCGCGCGTTCGCCGTAGCGGTAGCCGTCGACCACGAGCAGCACCTTCGGGGCGATCTGCTCGAGGCGGTCGATCACCGATGTCACGCCGAACTCCGGCGCGCACGACGACCAGATCGCGCCGATGCTCGCCGTCGCCAGGAACGCGACGATCGTCTCGGGGATGTTCGGCAGGTACGCCGCGACACGGTCGCCGTGCCCGACGCCGAGGCGCCGCAGACCGGCTGTGGCACGCGCGACGGCGTCGCGCAGTTCCGCGTACGTCCAGCGCTCCGGATCCCGGGTCTGCGATCGCGCGACGATCGCGGTGTGGTCGCCGTCGGCGTGGCGCAGTGCGTGCTCGGCGTAGTTCAGCGTCGCGCCCGGACACCACGACGTACCCGGCATCTGCTCACCACGACGGATCTGTGACGGCTCGTCGTGGAAGCGCACCGCGAAGTGATCGATGACCGCACGCCAGAACGCGTCGGGGTCGTCGACAGACCACCGCCACAGGGCATCGTAATCGCCCGGCCCGACACCGTGGCGGTCGCCCACGGTGCGGGCGAACGCACCGATCTGCGTCGCCTCCCACGCGTCGTCGGCCGGCGACCACAGCACGTCGGGATCACTCCCGGCCGTCGGCGTCGTCATCGGGTCACTCCTCGCTCAGCCCCAGGTCACGTGCCACGCGCGCGACGTGCCCCTTCGCGCGGACGTTGCGCCACTCGTGCTCGAGTGCTCCGTCCGGTCCCAGCACGAACGTCGAGCGGATCAGCCCCTCGTACTCGCGCCCGTAGTTCTTCTTCGTGCCCCATGCCCCGTAGCGTGATGCGACCTCGTGGTCGGGATCCGACAGCAGCGGGAACGGCAGGTCGTACGTGGACGCGAACTCGGCGTTGTCCGCAGGCGGATCGGGGCTGATGCCGACGATGGCGTAACCGGCCTCGGTGAACACCTCGTAGCGGTCGCGGAAGTCGCACGCCTCGCCGGTGCATCCCGGCGTCATCGCCTTCGGGTAGAAGAAGACGAGGAGGTGCCGCCCGGCGAGGTCACCGCTGGACACGGGGACTCCACGGTGGTCGGCGAGAGTGAAGGACAGGTCGCTCATGGTCGTGCCCGATCGCTGCGACGTCAGGAACCGGCCGGCGGTCGGCCGCGCGCATGGAGCATACGGCCGCCGCGGGATCAGGCGCGGCCCGCCCGTTGCTCGGCGACGGCGACGGTGACCACCACGGCGGCGACGGCTGTCAACGCGGCGGCCGGTGGCCATGCGACCACCGGTGGATAGAGGGCCGCGAGCGCGACCAGCGCACCGGCCCGCACCACCGGGCGCCCGGCACCGGCGCGCAGCAGCGCCAGGCCGGTCCCGCCGATGAACAGTGCCGCACCGATCAACAGCGCCAGTGCCGCACCGGGTTCCAGGTGGTCGGCGGGATGCGCCACGGCCTCCTCCATGGCCACCGCGAACCCGACGACACCGCCGATGATCGGGAAGTGCAGGAAGGAGTAGACGTCTCGCGCGTACCGCGCCCGGTTTGGCGCCGGCGTCGCCTCCATCGCCTGTTCGAGACGGTCCCTGGCGTGCGCGAAGTACGTCCACCACAGGGCGCACACGCCGATGACCGCGGGGACGACCACCGCGGCCAGCGTCGCCGAGCGCGGCAGGTCCCGCGCGCCGACGCCCGCCGCGATCAGTGACTCGCCGAGCGCGATGATGACGAACAGTCCGTGCCGCTCCGCGAAGTGCCCGGTGAACAGCCGCCACTCGCCCCCGCCGGCGCGCGTCGCCGAGAACACGTCGATGGCGACGGCAGCAGCCAGCAGGGCGAGGCGGTTCTCCGGTGGTGCGACCGCGGCGGCGGATATGGCCACCAGTCCCGCCGTCGACAGCATCGTCCAGGTGCGGATGGCGGCCCGCCACTCGGCGTCACCGGCCGACACCCACCACTGGCCGGCGATGCCCAGCACGCGCACGAGGATGTAGGAGCCGGCGAACCACCATCCGCTCGCCTCGAAGACGTCCGGCACCGTGACCGCCATCAGGAAGGCCGCGCCGACGGCGGTCATCGTGAGCAGTTCGATGCGCGGGTGCTCGGTGTCAGCGGCGTTGAGCGTCCACGTGAACTGCGTCCACGCCCACCACACCAGCCAGAAGACGAAGGTCGCCTCGACGAGGCCCGTCACCGTCAGGTGTTCGCGCAGGACCCCCGCCACCTGCGTGACGGCGAACACGAAGACCAGGTCGAAGAACAGCTCGACGAAGGTCGCGCCCTGCGCGCTCGTCGCCCGAACGGTGCTGGACATCGGGCGCTCCTCCGGACGTACGGTGATCGTCGGTGAGCCGTGGTGACTTGCAGCATGCTATCGGCCAGCTACTGATTGCTGTGCCCTGTGGAGCGCCGCACCGCACAGATTGGCGCGGAGTGTCGGCCGCCTTGTGGTGGATCTCGCGGTCGAGCTTGACTCGGCCTTGTACTGACGCAGCGGGGCCAGCACAGTCCAGACCTGGACGCCGGTCCAGCCTCTGCTCCATCAGAGCAAAGGCTGGACCTGGTAGCGCACTGGGCCGTGGTCAGTTGGGGTTGATGTATGCGAGCATGATGCCCATGACGTCGTCAGCGGGCTGAGGACTGTCGTACATGCTGTGGAGGCGCACGACTTGTCCCGATTTCACCACCGCGAGCGGGTCACCGGTGCATGTGGACATCTCTAGGACACGATGGGTGTCAGTTGAATCCAGCGTGGCTTTGGACAGGCAGATGGACCTACCGCCTCTACTCTCGTTCGTGGCCTCGACTGCGACTCCATGGCCGTGGACGTGTCCGATCATTGCCACGACCTTGCCGGGTACGTTGACATTCCAATCCCAGTGCTTGTCCGATGGTCCGGCCGGTATCGAGTATTCCGAGTCCCCACACTGGTCTATGTCGAGCCACACCGGCTTCAGTGGCTTCACCGACTCCCAGGGTTGGCGATAGGTGTAGGTCACCTTGATATACACGGTCTTGGCTTCGGGCGAGTGATTCATGAGATCGACGAGCAGGTGCCAGGAGTCATACCAGCGGACGCGATAGCCATATCCGGCTGGGAAGGTGATCGCGGTGCGCTCGTCGCCGGATGCGAAAAACCGTTCACCCGCCAGTCCCAGCCAGGAGTTGCGGCAGGTCGCATCGCTTCGCGCCTGGTTCGTCAGCACGAAGTGGTGCAGCATGGCGCCTGTGTCCATCGTCGCGGGCGTTCCGTCGGCATAGACCAGATCCGGCGTGAACGACGTGATGTAACAGCCGACGCAAGGCCGTCGCACCGCAAGCTTCAGCTTGTCGACCTTTCCGGGGCCCAGGTCAGAGGCCGCCGGAATGGTGTAGGGCCCGTAGAGCACGTCCTTCGTGTGGAGGTGGCGGCCTGGCGGGCGTGGCGGGAACGAGCAGGCACGCGATCAACAGTGCGGTCAAGACGGCGGATCGCTTCAAGACTCTCTCCTTCCGGGTGCGGGCAGTTCCGTGTGTCGCTCGAGCGGACGGGGGCGATTCGTTTAGGAAGACGGCGTTCGCGTGCCGTCTGACGACGTCTCCGGGCGTCACACCGGTCGACGACGCCTCGCGTTCTGACCCGGTCGGCGGATCACGACCGGACGTCGACCCGGAATGCGGTCCGACGCGCGCAGTGGCGAACCCGGCGGGCACGGTCATGCTGAGCTCCGGCCGCGGGCCGACTGCAGGAGCAGGCGTCGACGTGCCTGCGAAGGCCGACGTACCGGCCAGGGTGCGCCGGTGAGAAGAGGAGGACCGTGATGTCGACGTTGAGCGCCCCCGCGCCGTCACTCACCGACGGGAAGCATCCACCATGGAAGTGCGGTGAGCAAGACCTTGGCCAAGAAACGAGCACCCAGCAGCGCTGGATCCGAGTCGTGGGGAACACCTGTGCCAGCGCGGCCCAGAACCCCAGCGCTTGCCTGGTCCCGGTCGTCGGACCAGTGCTGCGCACGCTCGCGGCGCGCAGTGGGCCTTCACCGCCGACCTCCTTCGTTGAACGTGACGGGATGCCGAACATCGTCCCGTCCGCTGACCGATTCGCCGGTGACCGAACCAATGAGGATGCTCGCACCGGCAACGGAGCGCGGACGGCCACGAGGGCGCAGGCCAAGACCGCAGAGCCGCACAGGCGGGTCAGCCAGGGTGGTCAGATGGTCCGGACGGCAACCGGTAGCGATCGCCGGACGGCAACACGACCCAGCCATCGGTGATGACCGGCTGGACCTTGGCGATCGACCGCGCGGCGGCCGCGGCCAGCAGCGCATCGACGGACGGGTGCGCCTGGGCGCTCCGGAATGTGTGGAATGTGGGCGCGATCATGGCGAGGTCGTCGGCGTCGCCGACGACGGCCCAACGCTCCTCGATCACCTCGTCGTCATGCGGCGTGACGGTCGCGTCCGCGGGCAGCCGGGCCACGAAGAACCGGGTGTCGTAGCGGCGGGGTTCGGATGCGGGTGTGACCCACCAGTCCCAGTAGCGCAGCAGTGCGGTGTCGAGCCGGACGCCGAGCCGGTGGACCACCTCCGCGAACGTCGCCTCGTCGTCGAGCAGCGCCCGGCGCGCCTCGGCCAGGTCGTCGGACGGCGGGGAGCTGGCAGCCAGCAGGATCCCCGACTCCTCGAACGTCTCGCGGTACGCCGCCACGACGTGCCCCCTGGCGAGCGGAACCGCGACGTCCATCACACCCGCCCACACAGCGGGCGAGGGGCCGTCCCACCACGCGTCGATCACCGGGTCGCCGTCCGCGTCGTCGACGCGGCCACCCGGGAACACCCACAGGCCGCCCACGAACGCCATGCTCGCCGGACGACGCTGCATGTAGATCTCGATGCCGTCGTCGCCGTCGCGCGCCACGAGGACGGTCGACGCCGGACGGGCGCCGCGCGTCACCACGCCGCCATCACGTGGCGCCTCCGCCGCCGACGTCCTCGAAGTGCTCCACGACCGGCGCGGCAGCGAAGTGCGGGCCCACGTGGCCGCGCCACTCGCCGAACCGGTCACTGGCGCGGAACGCCTCGTGCGCCTCGACGGAGTCCCACTCGACGAGCAGGACGAACCGCGACGGGGACTCGACACCGCGCGTCATCCGGACGGACCGGCAGCCTTCCGAGGCGGCGATCACCTCGCGGCCGTGCCCGAACGCCGTGACGAACGCATCCTCCTCGCCCTCGGTGACATCGATGATGGCGATCTCGAGGGTCATGCCGCGGTGCCTGTCCTTCGTGGGCCGGAACGCCGTCATGATGCCATGGCGGTCGCCGGTCCATCCGAGTCGGGCGTGGTGCTCGCGCGAGGGTTCGAGCCGTCGGCGGCGAAGCGCCGGACCGGGTACGTCAGATCTCCCGGGATGCGCGGGGGCGACGGAAGTCGCTGACCGCGTCGAGCGCGGCGATGTCCTCGGGCGCCAGCGGGCTGTCGAGGTCCGAGAGCGTGTCGCGCAGCTGGTCCGGGTGGTTCGCGCCGATGACCGGCGCGCTGACCCACGGCTTGGAACGCAGCCAGTTGATCGTCGCGGACGCGGGCGACATGCCGTTGCGCTCGGCGACAGCGACCAACGTCTCGATGACGTCCCAGTTCTTGTCCGTGAGCCACTTGTCCCGGTTCTCTTCCGCGCGGACGCTGTCAGGCAGTGGCTCGCCGCGACGGTACTTGCCGGTCAACAGACCGCCTGCCAACGGGCTGTACGGGATGATCCCGATGCCATGGCGCTGGCAGACGGGTGCGAGCTCACGTTCGACGTCACCGCGCGTGGGGTCGAGCAGGTGGTACTCCGGTTGCAGGCTGACGTAGCGCTCGTAGCCGTGGTGATCGGCCGCCCACAGCGACTCGACGATCCGCCAGGCGCTGTAGTTCGAGCAGCCGATGTAGCGCACCTTGCCGGCACGTACCAGGTCAGTGAACGCCGCCAGCGTCTCCTCGATCGGCACGAGCGGGTCGATCCAGTGCGCCTGGTAGAGGTCGATGTGGTCGACGCCCAGTCGGCGGAGGCTGTCCTCGCACGCGCGGGTGATCCAGCCGCGCGACAGGCCCTCACGCTGATGCCGGGTGTCGCGACCCTGCGAGAAGCGCTCGCCCATCGCGCCGCGGACCTTGGTGGCGATCACCAGGTCGTCGCGGTTGCCGCGCCTCGCGATCCACCGCCCGATGATCTCCTCCGACACCCCTCCGTTGTTCGGCGGTCCACCCATGTCGGCCGACCACGAGCTGTACACGTCGGCCGTGTCGACGAAGTTGCCGCCGGCCTCCACGTACGCGTCGAGGACGTCGAACGCCGCCGCCGCGTCGATCGACCAGCCGAACTGCATCGTGCCGAGCCCGACACGATGGACGAACAGGCCCGACGTGCCGACCTGGACGTAGGCGTCGTTGCTCATCTGGTGGCCCCGCTTCACACGATTGCGACGGTGGTCGTGCCCCAGTGAACCATCGTGGGCGCACGTGACGTCAACGCACGACACCCGCCCGGCCCGCACACGCCGAACCGTACGGTTGTCGCGGCAGGCTGAACGACCGCGCCGTCGCACAGCTCGCCGCAGGCGCGGGTCGGGCCCGGTGACCGCCACCCAGCTCGCCACTGGCTCCTGGGGTGTCGTGGCCCGCTGACGCGGGGCGGCGACGCTACCGTGTCGTGACCGGACGTGGCGACCGGTCACGTCCGTCGACATCCGCCGGGGGTGCGCGTGCTGCTCCGACTCGTCCGTCATGCGCAGCCGGCCTACGTCGTGGAGGGCGCGATGTACAACGACCCGGAGCTCACGGCGCTCGGGCACGAGCAGGCACGGATGCTCGCCGAGCGCGACTGGGGGCGGGTCGACGAACTGTGGGTGTCGCCGATGGTGCGCGCCCAGCAGACCGCGGCCCCGCTGGTGGACCGACTGGGTCTCGCACCGGTCACGCACGACTGGATGCACGAGATCACGTCCCCGCCCGAGTGGGACGGCAGCCCGGTCGATCACCTCGAGGCGATGTTCGAGAAGTTCAACCTCCGCGCGATCGACGACCTGTGGGACGGCCTGCCTGGCGGCGAGTCGGTCCACCGCTTCCACCACCGGGTGACCAGTGGGCTGACCGGTGCCCTCGCCGCGCACGGCGCGCGGCCCATCGTCACCGACGATGACCACCCGGATCTGTGGAGCGAGCCCGACGACGTGACCATCCTGTTCGTCGCGCACGGTGGCACCAACGCCGTGGCGCTCGGCCACCTGCTGGGGCTGTCGCCGACGCCGTGGGAGTGGGACCGGTTCGAGTCCGCGCACACGTCGATCGCCACGCTGCGCACGAAGAAGGTCGCCCACGCCGTGGCCTTCGGCATGACCGGCTTCGGTGACGTCGCGCACCTGCCCGCGGCCCAGGTCACCCGCTGAACGCAGGTACCGGCGCCGTCCGGTCGCGCATGGGGACGTCGTGCACCGCGAGTAGGCTTGCGCCCCAAGGAGGTGGGGTCAGTGCAGACCGTGGACTCCCTCGTCGACCTCGTCGGCAACACGCCGCTGGTGCGGATGGAACGCTTCTCGGCGTCGGTCCCACCGACGATCCTCGCCAAGGTCGAGTTCCTGAACCCCGGGGGGAGCGTCAAGGACCGCATCGGCCTGGCGATGGTCGCGGCCGCCGAGCGCGACGGCCACCTGCGTCCCGGCGGGACGATCGTCGAGCCGACCAGCGGCAACACCGGCGTTGGACTCGCGATCGTGGCCGCACAACGGGACTACCGGTGCGTGTTCGTCATGCCCGACAAGATGAGCCAGGAGAAGGTCGACCTCCTGCGCGCCTACGGTGCCGAGGTCGTCGTCTGCCCGACGGCGGTCGAACCCGATGATCCGCGCAGCTACTACCGGACCGCCGACCGGTTGGCGCGTGAGATCCCTGGCGCGTTCCAGCCCAACCAGTACTTCAACCGGCACAACCCGGACGCGCACGAGGCCACCACCGGGCCGGAGATCTGGGACCAGACGGATGGGCGCATCGACGTCTTCGTCGCCGGCGTCGGGACGGGTGGCACCATCACCGGCACCGGGCGCTACCTCAAGCGCCGCAACCCCCGCGTGCAGATCGTGGGGGCCGATCCGAAGGGTTCGATCTACTCCGACGACGATGTGCACCCGTACCTGACGGAGGGCGTCGGCGAGGACTTCTGGCCCGAGACGTTCGATCCCTCGGTCGTCGACCGGTACGTCACGGTCAGCGACCGTGACTCGTTCCTCACGGCGCGCGAGATCACGCGCACCGAAGGCATGCTGATCGGCGGTTCGTGTGGCACCGCCGCCTACGCCGCTCGCGAGGTGGCCGCCGAGTATCCGGCCGATGCCGTCATCGTCGTCCTGCTGCCGGACTCGGGACGCAACTACCTGTCGAAGATCTACAACGACGACTGGATGATCTCCAACGGGTTCCTCAGCAGGCGCGGGGCGGGCACCCGGCTCGCGGACGTCGTGGCCGCGAAGGCGTCGCGACTGCCGTCCATCGTCCACATGCACCCCGACGAGTCGGTGCGTCAGGCGATCGCGATCCTGCACGAGTTCGACGTCAGCCAGATGCCGGTCGTCAAGACCGACGAACTTGCGTCACGCGACGACGTCATCGGCAGCATCCGGGAGCGGGGCCTGCTCGAGCGCGTGTACCGGCAGCCCGAGATGCTCGACGCGACGGTCGCGGATGTGATGGACGAGCCGCTGCCGATGGTCGATCAGCGCGAGACGGTCGATGCGGTCATGTCGTCGTTCTCGTCGGAGTGGCAGGCCGTGATCGTCTGTGACGGTCCGGTGCCCTCGGCGGTGCTGACCCGCGCCGACGTCCTCGACTACCTGGTCCGGCCCGACTGATCCGCGAGGAGTGACACATGTCCGCAGGCACCGAGGGCAGGACGCCGCACACCGCCTCCGACTGGAGCGGCGCGGGGTTCGCGACGCGCGCGATCCACGCTGGTCAGGATCCGGAACCGCGCACGGGTGCAGTCACCGTGCCCGTGTACCAGACGTCCACGTTCGCCCAGTCGGCGGTGGGCGAGCACGCCGGCTGGGACTACGCCCGCAGCGCCAACCCGACCCGTGACGCGCTCGAGACCGCGCTGGCGTCGCTCGAGCGTGGACGATACGGCGTCGCGTTCAGCTCGGGCCTGGCCGCCGGCGACGCCGTGCTGCGGACGCTCGAACCGGGTGACCACGTGCTGATGGCCAACGACGTCTACGGCGGCACGTACCGGCAGTTCTCACGCGTCCACGAACCGTGGGGCCTGGCCTTCGATCCGGTCGACCTGTCCGACGCCGATGCGGTCGCGACGGCATGGCGCGACGAGACGACCCTCGTGTGGATCGAGACGCCGACGAACCCGTTGATGAATGTGTTCGACATCGCGCGTCTCTCCGAGCTCGCCCACGACCGTGGTGCGCTGGTCGTCGTCGACAACACGTTCGCCACGCCCTACCTGCAGCAACCGCTCGCACTGGGTGCCGACGTCGTGACGCACTCGACCACCAAGTACCTGGGCGGCCACAGCGACGTGGTCGGCGGCGCGGTGGTGACCAGCAACGATCGCCTGGCCGAACACGTGCGCTTCCTGCAGAACGCGGTTGGCGCCGTGCCGGGACCGTGGGACGCGTGGCTGGTGCTGCGTGGGCTCAAGACGCTCGCTGTGCGCATGCGGGCACACTGCGACAACGCCCGTGCCGTCGCCGCGGCGTTGTCGGAGCTGGATGCCGTCCGCGCCGTGCTGTGGCCGGGCCTGCCGACGCATCCGGGTCACGACATCGCGACGCGGCAGATGCGGGACTATGGCGCGATGGTGTCGTTCCGCGTCACTGACGAGCAGGCGGCGCTCGCGGCGTGCCGGCGCTTCGAGGTGTTCACGCTGGCCGAGTCGTTGGGTGGCGTCGAGTCGCTCGTCGAGCATCCGGGCCGCATGACCCACCAGTCCGTCGCCGGGTCGCCGCTGGAGGTCGCCGGGGACCTGATCCGCCTGTCGGTGGGGATCGAGGACCCCGACGACCTGGTCGCCGATCTCCACAAGGCGCTCGGCTGAGTCCCGTAGCGATCGGCGGCCGCGGACTGCTCACGCCGACGGGTCCGTCGTGACGGGCCACTGCACCTCGGTCAGCAGGTCCTCGGGCGGCACCTCCCGCGGGTCGTTGAGGTAGCGCTCCCGCGGAGGGCCCGCCATCTGGTGGCCGTGCTCGGCGATCCACCCGGTGAGCGTGTGGTAGGCGGGCGAGAGCTCGTCGTACGGGCCACGGTGCACGGTGCTCGCGACGCGCTGGGCAGGCACGTCGACACGATCGACGTCCCCTTCGATCTCGACGTCAGCCGCGATGGGCACACAGATGTCGATGTCACCGGCCGTGAACTCGTCGATGACGGCGTGGTAGACGACGAACGGCGTCCCGACCGGCGTGCCACCGGCGCTGCCGACCGCGTGCACGACCGTCGCGAAGCCCTCGTCCAGCGCGGCGCCGATGCCCGCCAGGTCGGTGTGGCGGCGCACCGTGGCGACGGTCTCGGGTCGGGTCTCCTTCAGCTCGACGTCGTACGGCATGACTCCCTCTCCTCGTTCGATGAGACGTTCGAGAAACCGCAGCCTGCGCTCGTCATCGGCCAGTCGTGCGGCCAGACGATCCCGATGGCGATCCAGCTGCTTGCGGATCAGCTCGGGCTCGTCGGTGGCCAGCACCTCGGCGATCTCCGACAGCGGCATGTCGACCCCGCGCAGGATCCTGATGGCCTCTGCGCGGTTCGCCTGGCCGAGGCGATAGTAGCGGTAGCCGGACAACGGGTCGACGTGCGCGGGCGGCAGCAGGCCGGACTCGGCGTAGAGCCGCAGCGCCTTGACCGTGAGTCGGGTCATCTCCGAGAACCGGCCGATGGGGACGAGCAGGTCCATGGGTTCCTCCCTTGCCGACCCTAACGTGCCGTCTCCCCCAGGGGACGAGTCAAGCGATCGCCCCAGGGCGTTCACCGCAGGCGGCGGACCGTCTCGACGACCCGGTCGACGGTGGGGATCGTCCGGTCCTCCAGGTCGTCCGCGGTGACGAGCCGGCTCGTCTTGACGACCGACTCCGACAACGTGCGGAGGTCCAGGGGCCTCGCGGCAGCTCAGTTCCGCCATGACGAGCCTCCATCCGCCCACACTCCGTGGTGGTCACCGAGGGATCCGGTGGTGGCGCCGCCGACGCCTCGGCCTCCGCGGCGTCGACCTCCTCGGCCGCGTCGACGTCGATCTGGTCCAACGCCGCGGCGTCGACGCCGTCGGACAGCAACTGCTCGCGGTTGGCCGCGATCGGGTCGCGCCAGCCATGAGTCGACCTCCTCCTGCGGCGGTGCTTGCCGGGATCGGCCCGCGAGTGACCGCTGTGCCGGTAGGTCTCGGGCCTCGATCAGGGTCGGGCCACCGCCCCTGGCGTGCCTTCGCGATCGCGCCGCCGATGCGCTCGTCGGTGACCTCGACGTTGTTGCCGTCCAGCAGGATCGGCTCGAGCCCGTACGCCGCCGAACGGTCGGATGGCAGGTGCGCGCCCACGATCCGCCATCGCGCGCCCCGCCCCAACGTGTGGTTGTGGCCGCGTTAGGTGCAGAACGTCCAGTCGTCGGGGCGCATCCCCACCGCCCGCCTGCCGAGATCGCCCCCCCACACACGCGGTCCCCGGCGGTTGCCGCCGGGGACCGGTGCGCCGATGGATCAGCCCGCGTGCTCCTCGTCGTTCGGGGCACTGATGAAGTCGCCGCGCTCCGGCAGGGACTCGGCGACGCCGATGTCGGCGGAGAACAGCGAGTCGTCCGCCAGCGCGCTCACCACGGACAGGGCCGCGTTGTACGCCGTGCGGGTGATGTAGCCGTTGGACTTCTGCCCGATGCCGCCCCGCATCTCGAACAGGACCGACCCCGCGCCGAGCAGCCCGTACGCGTTGCGGGCGATGCCGGGCGTCGTCGTCCCCGGGTACTTGGTGATGTTCGCGTAGCCGTACTGGTCGAGCTCGGTGACCATGGTGGATACGACCCGCTTGGCCAGCTCGACCGCTTCGGCGAACTGCGCCTCGACCCCCAGGTCGGCAGCGGCCTCGGTGGCGTTCGGCCACAGCGTCGAACCCGTGATCAGGTCCCCGTCGTCGTCGACGTAGGAGCCCTGGTGGTGGAAGTCGATGACGACCAGCGGGTCGCGCTCGTCGAACAGCAGCCGCATCGCCAGCGCCTCGGGCACCGGGTTCGGCTGGCTCGGGTCGTACGGATCCACGTCCGCCTCGGGGAAGTACGAGTGGTAGCGGTTGATGTCGTAGCCGCGTCCGCGCTGGTAGAAGGGCGGACACGGGCCCTCGACGCAGAACGGGTCGTAGTTCTGGCGCCACGGCGTCGTGTTGCCGAAGGCATCGGTCACGTCGCCGTCGAAGCCGTCGACGTTGACCCTGGGAACCACGGTCAGGGTGACCTCGTCACGGATGGCGCGTGAGGCCGCCGAGTTGTTCGACAGCGTCCGCACCAGGTCGATCATCGCGTCACTCACGACGTACTCGTCGCCGTGCTGCTGGGCGATGATCATGATGTCCTTGTCGCCGTCGCCGATCGTCACGACCGGGATGTCGCGCCCGAGGTTGCTCTGGCGCGGCGCGGGTGACAGATCGAAGGCACCCTTCGCCGTCGCCTCGATCTGCTCGAGCGTCGACCACAGCTGCTCGTAGCTGCGCAGGCCCTCCAACGAGATCGTCTGTTCGTCAGTGGGCCACGGACCGTTCGGCGTGCTCTGGGGTACCTGTGCGGCCACCGGTGCTGCGACCAGCAGCACCGCCGCGATGCACAGCCAGAGCACGAACGTACGTCGTCGGATCGTCATCACACCACGCCCCCTTGCCGTCATGCGCCTAAATGTCGCGCCAGGTGCCGGAGGGGGTCGACCGCATCGCTGGCCGCCCACCCTGCGAGCCCTTCGCGACGCTCCGGCATCAGGTGTAACAGACCGCAGGAGCCTGCGAAAGAGGAACTAGTCAGAACGTCGGTGGTCTTATGGCAGGTGAGTTGCCTGATCCACCTAACGCAGGCCATGTGCGACCTCCGGCCATGGCGACGCTCAACGAGATGCCCAGCACATGGGAAGAAGTGATCGCGCGGTGGCAGCGCGGCGAGAACTGGCTTCCACCCGACCTACAACGGTGGCGGGCGTCCTACGAGGGTCGAGGGCGTGGTGCGGTCGGTCTCGAGGC